>NZ_CP133266.1:1800000-2100000 GCF_030915485.1 Neobacillus sp. PS3-40
AAAAGTTTGAAGATCATTTTTAATAATAGTCAAAATAATAATGCCCTACCCCAAATAGTAAAAACCAAGGCAGAGTCAACTCTGCCTTGGTTTAGCTTTCTAGTATAGCTTCTTTTTCTTCAATTTGCTTTTTCATTCTTAAACGATCTCGTTCGAGAATTGGCTTTAAGTATTTACCTGTATAGGATCCGGGTACTTCCGAAACTTTTTCCGGTGTACCTGTTGCGATGATCGTACCACCTTTATCGCCACCTTCTGGTCCAAGGTCAATAAGATGATCAGTGCCTTTAATCACATCTAGATTGTGCTCGATGACTAGCACAGTATCACCATTCTCAACTAAGCGCTGCAGAACAACGAGCAAGCGAGAAATATCGTCAACATGTAGTCCTGTTGTCGGTTCATCCAAAATATAGAATGAACGCCCGGTCGAGCGGCGGTGAAGCTCTGAAGCTAGCTTAACACGCTGCGCTTCTCCACCTGAAAGGGTTGTTGCTGGCTGTCCAAGTGTAATGTAACCAAGACCAACATCATAAATGGTTTGTAGCTTGCGACTTATTTTAGGAATATTTTCAAAAAAGTTCAGGGCATCCTCGACAGTCATATCAAGAATATCAGAAATATTTTTCCCCTTATACTTCACTTCGAGTGTTTCACGATTGTAGCGCTTCCCATGGCAAATTTCACATGGAACATACACATCGGGCAAGAAATGCATTTCAATCTTGATAATCCCATCACCGCGGCATGCCTCACAGCGACCACCTTTTACATTAAAGCTGAAACGACCTTTTTTATAGCCACGTACCTTTGCTTCATTGGTTGAAGCAAAGACATCACGAATATCATCAAACACACCAGTATAGGTTGCTGGGTTTGATCTAGGCGTCCGACCAATTGGCGACTGGTCAATATCAATGACCTTTTCCAAATGCTCGATTCCCTTCATACTCTTAAATTCACCAGGTCTCGTTTTTGCATGATGGAGCTTTTGAGCAAGTGATTTATGCAGGATTTCATTAATAAGTGTACTTTTCCCAGAGCCGGAAACTCCCGTAACAGCAACGAACATGCCAAGCGGGAATTTGACATTGACATTTTTTAAATTATTTTCCGAGGCACCTTTAATTTCTATATACCGCCCATCAGGCTTACGTCGTTCGAGCGGCAGCGGAATAAATTTTTTCCCTAAAAGGTACTGACCTGTAAGTGAATTTGGGTCTTTCATTACTTCTTCCGGCGTTCCAGCGGAAACAATTTCCCCGCCATGTACACCTGCTCCAGGTCCGACATCGATTAAATAGTCTGCTGCGAGCATTGTGTCCTCATCATGTTCAACAACAATCAATGTATTCCCGATATCGCGCATTCTTTTTAATGTACCAATCAGCCTCTCATTATCACGCTGATGAAGACCGATCGATGGTTCATCCAAAATGTAGAGAACACCTGTTAAACTAGAACCAATTTGTGTTGCCAAGCGAATCCTTTGCGCCTCACCGCCTGACAAAGTTCCAGCTGCTCGGCCTAATGTTAAATAATCCAATCCAACATTGATTAAAAAGCCCAACCGATCACTAATTTCTCTGAAAATAAGTTTGGCAATGGCCATTTCTTTTTCCGTCAATTCTAATTCTGCAAAAAATTGATTTGCCTCTTCAATTGAAAGATCTGTTAGTTGCGAAATGTGATGACCCGAGATCAGCACAGACAAGCTTTCTTTTTTCAAACGATAGCCTTTGCAAGATGGACAAGGCTGCTGCGCCATATATTTTTCCATCTGTTCACGGATATAATCTGAGCTCGTATCCTTATAGCGACGCTCAACATTTCTCAGTATCCCTTCAAATTCAACTTCGTTCTCTCTAATTTGTCCAAAATCATTTTCATAGCGGAAATAGATCTTTTCCTTACCTGATCCATATAATATTTTATTCATCAGTGGTTCTGGGATATCCTTTACCGGCGTATCCATGTCAATTCCGTAATGACCGCAAATAGAGGCGAGTAGCTGTGGATAATATTGCGAGCTTGTTGGCTCCCACGGTGCAATCGCATGTTGATTCAAAGTTAAATCCCTATTCGGAATTACAAGATCCAAATCAACTTCCAGCTTGTTGCCTAGACCATCACATTCTGGGCATGCTCCAAAAGGGCTATTAAAAGAAAACATTCTTGGCTCAAGCTCTCCAACTGAAAAACCACACTGTGGACATGCATGATGTTCACTAAAAAGAAGTTCTTCTTCACCAATAACATCGACGATGACTTTTCCTTCTCCCAGACCAAGTGCAGTTTCAAGGGAATCTGCAAGCCGGGAAGAAACCCCATCCTTGACCACAATTCGGTCAACAACAACCTCAATTGAATGTTTTTTATTTTTTTCAAGCTCAATCTCATCACCGAGATCTATCATTTCACCGTCGACCCGGACACGGACAAACCCTTGCTTCTTAATATCTTCAAATACTTTAACATGTGTCCCTTTTCGTCCAGACACCATTGGAGCAAGGATTTGCATTTTCGTGCGCTCTGGATAATCAAGAATTCGGTCCACCATTTGTTCAATCGTTTGCGACGATATCTCGATATGGTGAATCGGGCAGGTTGGGCGCCCAACTCGTGCAAATAATAACCGAAAATAATCATAGATTTCTGTTACCGTTCCGACTGTGGACCTTGGATTACGGCTTGTTGTTTTTTGATCAATCGAAATCGCAGGGGATAGACCTTCAATCATATCCACATCTGGCTTATCCATCTGTCCCAAGAATTGCCGAGCATAAGCTGATAATGACTCAACATAGCGGCGTTGTCCTTCCGCATAAATGGTATCGAAGGCAAGTGAAGACTTACCCGAACCAGAAAGTCCTGTCAAAACAACAAGCTTATCTCTCGGAATGGTGACATCAATATTTTTTAAATTGTGGGCTCTGGCGCCTTTCACAATCAGTTTATCCATCGCCATGTTTTACGTCATCCTTCCGCTTTTAACTCAAATAATAAATCACGAAGCTCTGCTGCTCGTTCAAAATCAAGCGCTTTGGCTGCTTCCTTCATCTCTTTTTCCATATCAGAAAGTAAGCGATTTTTTTCTTTTTTCGTCAACTTGCCAAAGGAGGCCGCTGGTTTGTAATCCTCCTGGTCCTCTGCAGCATGTGTGGCACGAATCGCCTCGCGAATATTTTTTTGGATCGTCGTTGGCGTGATACCATGCTTTTCATTGTACTCTTCTTGAATGGCACGGCGCCTGTTTGTCTCACTGATCGCCACTTCCATTGAATGAGTAATTTTATTTCCATACATAATAACGCGACCATTTGAATTCCGGGCAGCTCGTCCAATCGTTTGGATTAACGAACGTTCCGAACGGAGGAATCCTTCCTTATCTGCATCCAAGATGGTCACTAGTGAAACCTCTGGAATATCAAGCCCTTCTCTGAGCAAGTTAATTCCGACAAGAACATCATATTTCCCAAGCCGAAGCTGACGGATGATTTCAATCCGATCCAGCGTTTTAACTTCAGAATGCAAATATTGTACTTTAATTCCGATTTCTTTCAGATAATCGGTCAAATCCTCTGACATTTTTTTCGTAAGTGTTGTTACTAATACGCGTTCATTCAGTTTAACGCGATCCTGAATTTCTCCAATCAAGTCATCAATCTGGCCTTCAATCGGGCGCACTTCAATAATAGGATCAAGCAAGCCTGTCGGCCGAATGATTTGTTCAATCATTTCCGGTGTATGCTCTAATTCAAACGGACCGGGAGTCGCTGAAACATAAACAATATTGGAGACATGTTCTTCAAATTCAGCAAATGTAAGTGGCCTATTATCAAGTGCAGATGGCAGACGAAATCCATGATCAACCAAAACTTGTTTCCGCGCCTTATCCCCATTAAACATACCGCGGATTTGTGGCAAAGTAACATGGGACTCATCAATGATAATCATTAAGTCCTTAGGAAAATAATCTAGCAACGTATATGGAGTGGAGCCGGCAGGTCTTAGTGTTAAATGGCGTGAGTAGTTTTCAATGCCGGAGCAAAAGCCCACTTCCCTCATCATTTCAAGGTCATAACGTGTCCGTTGTTCGAGGCGCTGAGCCTCAAGCAGTTTATTATTTTCACGGAGCTCGCTAAGGCGAACCTCAAGTTCTTTTTCTATATTTTCGATCGCAATCTTTAATTTTTCTTCCCTTGTCACGAAGTGAGATGCCGGGAAAATAGCCACATGGTCGCGCTCCCCAATAATTTCACCGGTCAGAGCATCAACTTCACGAATTCGGTCGATATCATCCCCAAAAAATTCAACCCGAATGCAGTGTTCATCACGAGAGACTGGGAAAACTTCGACAACATCACCACGTACTCGGAATGTTCCGCGTTTAAAGTCGATGTCATTCCGTTCATACTGGATATCAACTAAGCGTCTTAGTAGCTGATTACGCTCGATTTCCATTCCTGTTCTAAGCGAGAGCACCATTTCACTATACTCTTCCGGTGAACCGAGGCCATAGATACACGAAACAGAGGCAATAATAATGACATCCTTGCGCTCAAATAATGAAGACGTTGCCGAGTGGCGCAGTTTATCGATTTCATCATTGATGCTGGCATCTTTTTCAATAAACGTATCTGTATGTGGCACATAGGCCTCTGGCTGATAGTAATCATAATAACTAACAAAGTATTCAACTGCATTATTTGGAAAAAATTCTTTAAATTCACTGTAGAGCTGACCAGCTAACGTTTTATTGTGTGCAATGATTAGCGTTGGCCTATTTACCTCTTTGATCAAGTTTGAAACCGTAAACGTCTTACCTGTACCTGTTGCACCAAGCAGTGTTTGATGGCGCTTATTGTTTTGAATACCTTCTACTAATTTTCGAATCGCTTCTGGCTGATCTCCCTGAGGCGAATATTTTGAAACTAATTCAAATTGGTCCTTCACAAGAAATTCCTCCTGTAAAAATAGGATCCGTCCTTTTATTGTTGCTTTTCAGCAAGTTATTCACAAATTAACATTATTATTAATAACTATTACTAAGTTATCAACATTTCATAATAAGTTATCCACAAATTCACAAACATTATCAACATTGTTAAAAATTTTTACTAAAAATAAAAAAAGTTATCAACGGGTTTTAATTAGATATCCACAATTTCTTATGAGATATCAACAACTTTTAATTAGATATCAACAATTATATAAGAGTTATTAACAATTATTAATTAACTTGTGACTGAAAAGACAAAAACTCCTATTACCCATTCTACCACAAAGCATTCAAAACAAACCAATAATATGCGAACGAATATTCGTTTTTCCGTTTTATCCACGGTTATAGCAAGATGAAAATGAATGCACTTGTAATGATCTTTTTTCTCGATTTTTTCCCAAACACAGGCATCATTCACTATTTTTAATAAATCCAAAATTAAAGTTATGGATCAAAAATCGAAAAACCCACCAGACTCCCGGCAGGTTTCCCACTAACACTTCTTTGTTTGCACTTACTTTAATTACATGTCCCATGTGGACTAGGACAACCGTTGGTCACTTTTTCCACCTGAATGGTACTATGCTCAATATCAAATTGGTCATGGAGAATTCTTTGTGATTGAGACAGAATTTCATCATGAACAGCATTATCTAAAATGGTAATATGGCAACTCAATACAGGATAACCAGAAGTTATTGTCCAAACATGGAGGTCATGAACCTCTTTGACCATTGGAAGCCCGCACAATGCTTCTTTTACCTGCTTTATATCGATTTGTTCAGGTGCACCTTCCATCAGAACATGGAACGATTCCTTCACAACCCGCCAACCACTAATAATAATGAGTATCCCAACAATGATACTAGCGATTGGATCAGCAATTCCCCAGCCAAAATACATAATGAATAACGCCGCCACAATTGCACCGACCGATCCAAGCAAATCACCAAGCACATGTAGAAACGCACTTCTAATATTCAAGTTATCGTCCTTATCACCCTTCATTAACATCCAGGCGGCAATAATATTAACGATAAATCCGATAACTGAAATGACAAGCATTCCTTGGCTTTGCACTTCTGGTGGCGCAAAAAGGCGCTGAAATGCTTCATAAAAAATATAAATTGAAACGACGACGAGCGTAATCCCATTTAAACCGGCAGCAATGATCTCAAACCTTTTATAGCCAAATGTTTTATCTTGAGATACCTCCCGTTCACCGAGCTTTAGGGCAAAAAAACTAAGGCCGAGTGAGGCTGCATCACTTAACATATGACCCGCGTCAGACAGCAAAGCAAGGCTATTCGTGAACAGTCCTCCAACGACTTCAACTATCATAAAAACAGCAATCAAAATAAATGAACTCAATAATGCCTTTTTATTTCCTGTATGCGAATGGCCGTGATGATGGTCATGAGAATGTCCATGATGGTGACCCATAAAGTGAATCCTCCTTAAAACATACATGGGCATGTAACCCCCCAGGTACGAGAGTAAAATAACAATAAAATCCGAGCAAAAAATTTAATCAATTTTTCCAAAAGAGATTACTTTTACAATATGAAAAAAATCAATGAATGGTTTATATTAGTAGGTTTTTCTTATTAACTCTTAACAATACGAAGGACGAAATTGAATTCGTTCTAGTTTTTTGTTCCCTTTACCCACGATTTGTTAACTCATCCAAATGCTCAAAAGCGATATAAATCAGCTGTTTTACATGATCATCATCAAGAGAATAATAAACAAGCTTGCCGAGCTTCCTATATTTGGCAAGTCCTAAATTTTTCAAATGGCGTAAATGATGGGACGCTGTTGCTGTTGTTGCCCCGACGATGTTGGCTACATCACAAACACACAGCTCCTCTTCAATCGTGAGAGCATAGGCAATTTTCATTCGTGTTTCGTCGGACAATGCTTTAAAGAGAGTAGCTACATCATGAATTTTTCCCTTGTCCAATTGTTTTTGAACATGATTTACCTTTATATCTTCAACACAGTGAACCTGACAAACATCCTGCTCTTTCATAAATTCACCTTCTATTATTCAAATGATCGTTTGAATATATCATATTCAAACAACTATTTGAATGTCAAACATAAAAAGGTTTTTTTCTTCTTATTTTGGAAAAATAAAAGAAAAGGGGGCGTTACTTTGCAGGAGGAGCTAGTGAAAGTCGAACATCGCCCATATCCTCTCCCACAATCACCCTGGATCATGACGCAAACATGGGAACATTTACTATTTTTGCATTGGAGAGAGTCCGAACAACTGATCAAGCACTTTTACCATCAGAATTAGAATTAGATACATTTGGGGGAGACGCCTGGATTAGTGCCTTGCCATTTAGGGTGACACATCAACGATTTAGAGGATTCCCGGAGCTTCCGTTGATGAATACCTTTTTAGAAATTAATGTTCGTACATATGTAAAATATAAAGACTTGCAAGGCGTTTACTTTTTTTCACTTGATGCAAACCATCCCTTAACGGTTTTGGGTGCAAAAACTCTAGCATTACCATATAAACATGCTTCTATGGCAATGGAGGAAAAAAACAAAGTGGTTGATTTTAAAAGTAATCGGCTATTCACTGGCAACCATCTCGGAAAGTTTGCGGCGATTTACAAACCTGTTGGCGAGCCATGCTCAACCGTCCAAGGTAGCCTCGATCACTGGCTTCTTGAACGCTATTGCCTGTTCACAAAATGGGGGAACCAGATTTTAAGAGGGGATATCCATCATGATAAATGGAGGGTAAATAAGGTTGATGCGAAGATTGTGGAAAATACAGTAGGCCCATTTGGATCGCCCCCCGAAAGTCCGCTACTACATTACGCTTTATCTAAAATGACATTTGTCTGGCCTTTAAAAAAAGGCTGATTGGCAAAAGAAAATAGGTAAAAAATAGCATAAAGAAAACTAGCCGATTGGCGAGCCCCTAAGGGCGATGACAGAGGCGTAGTTGCCCTTATGCGATTTAAGTGTTGATTAATAATACAACGCTCGGAACATCCTTTAATGCATTAGCTAAGTTAAACTTTCTTATTAGCTAAAAAAAGAAGTTGGAACTCCCTTTACGGTTCCAACTTCTTTTTTATCTTAATCTATCACTTTTTATATTTATTTCACAGGAATAACCCAGAAAACCGCTTTATCAATAAAACATTCCTTTAAATTAAAAGGCTGATTTTAAAATAGAAATTACGTCTTCAAGAGTTGCTTTTTTGGGATTGAATAGGGCACATGGGTCTTTCATGGAAAGCTCGGCTAACATTGGGATATCTTCTTCTTTTACACCTATTTCAGATAAACCATTTGGGATGCCTACATCTTGTCCCAGCTTTGCAATCACATCCACTGCTTTTTCAGCTGCTTCAACAGGAGATAAACCGCTTACATCAGCCCCAAGTGCGATAGCTATATCTGCAAATCGTTCAGGTTTTGCATCTAAGTTGAATTTTACAATATGTGGTAATAGGATAGCGTTACATAGGCCATGTGGTAGGTTATAGATACCACCAAGCTGGTGTGCAATAGCATGTGCATATCCAAGAAGGGCATTATTAAACGCCATTCCTGCTAAAAATTGCGCATTTGTCATACCTTCACGCGCCACTAAATCTTGACCGTTTTCCACTGCATTTCTTAGGTTTTGCCCAACTAAACGAATCGCCTGTAAAGCACATGCATCTGTAACAGGTGTGGCTAAGATTGAAACATAGGCTTCAACTGCATGTGTTAATGCATCCATGCCTGTTCCCGCAGTTAGCTCAGCTGGTAACTTTGTTGTTAACTGTGGATCATTAATAGAAATGGTTGGTGTAATATGCTTATCCACAATAACCATTTTTTGTGAAGTTTCCGTATTTGTAATAACAGCAATTCGTGTCATTTCACTTGCTGTCCCTGCAGTTGTGTTTACTGTAATTAAAGGAACCATTGGAGATTTTGAAACATCAATCCCTGCATAATCTGCAATTGATCCCCCATTATTTCCAACCAAAGCAATGGCCTTTGCACAGTCAAGTGTACTTCCTCCACCGATTGCTACTACCATATCGCATTTTTCGGTTTTTAAAGTGTTTACTCCAGCTTCAACATTTTTATCAGTTGGATTTGGTTCAACATCTGAGAAGAAGACAACTGGAATATCCTCTTTGCGGATATCATCAGCAATTTCTTGTGCAAATCCCAACTTTTCAACTGTTTTTCCTGTTATAACTAGTACCTTTGTTGCGCCAAGCTCTTTCGCCTTTTGCCCAACTTGTTTTGCTGCACCAATTCCTAATAAATTCACGCTTGGCATGAAAAATCCGTAAACCTGTGGCTCCATATGTACACTCCTCTTAAAGATGTATTTGAATCTATTTCATTTTATTAGTGAATGTTCTTTATGGTAGTGACTTTATTCACTGTGTAAATAGGTTTAAGAGGAGGCTTAGGTATCTTATTTTTAACTATCCATTCGTTATAGGAATTATTATTGTTATTTTTGTTTAATTGAAACGGGTAGTAGGCTTTTTTCGGATGTGGTTGGAAAAGGACAGTAAATAGTTTTGATTAAATCCAATAATAGTATAGGTTTCCATCTCAAGCACAAACCTAAAAAAAGAACCACTCAGGTCCTTCTTTCCTACACTTCTTCATTTATAATAGCTAAAACCTGATGGTCTTCCCATTTGTCATTTATTTTTACATTTTTTCGAGCAATGCCTTCTTTTTCAAAGCCTGCCTTTTCAAGGACTCGAATCGAACCGATATTATGTGGCATGACACCTGCTTCAATTCGATGGAGCCGTAGCTCTTGAAACCCGTAATCAACAACAAGTTTTACAGCCTCAGTCATGATGCCTTTGCCGTTGAAGTTTTGATCAAGAAAATAACCGATAAAACAGCTCTGTAGTCCGCCTCTTAAAATCTCTGTTAAATCGACTCTACCTATTAATTCATTCGTTTCATTTAGGAAAATACCAAATGAATAGGCTTGGTCCCGTGTGTATTTCTCCCTACCCTCTTGGATAAGTTTCAATTGCTTTTCATATGTATAATAATCCTCTTGCCTTTTTGGCGAATAGGCCTGAAAAAAATCACGATTTCTATTGTTCAACTGCAGCAATGCCTCTGCATCATTCTCTTCTAAAAATCGGACATAGATTTGATTACCAATAAACTTCATTAATAGAACCCCCTTGAAAAAGTAACAAACTAAAATTCCTTTTTTAAAAAACCCAACACCTATATAAAGTTTAAGGTGTTGGGTTTTATTTTGTCCAGTCTGCCGATCATCCAAGTGAAGCATCTAAAAGTTACAGTGTATTCGCCCTTGCGATACGGAAAAATTTAAATTTTTTCACCGGAACTTGTTGCATATTACTCGTCTTTTGGTCAAGAATTCCTTTTATCAATTCTACCATGTTCTCAGGTTGCTCTAGCTCTATTCCCTTTTGATAAGACTGAATAGACTGCTTCCAGGAATCCATCTTTTTAGGATCTTTCAAAATACTAAGCAATTGTATTTCAAAAGATTCCTTCTGATCAATTTCAAATACAAGTCCTTTGTTTTTTAAATACTGGAGGTTAATCTTCTCTTGGCCCGGAAGAACGGAATGCACAAAAATAGGAAGTCTCTTGTGGAGCGCCTCACTAATCGTAACACCACCCGGTTTGGAAACGATCGCATCAACTTCTTCATAAACTTTGTTCATTTCTGACCTTGATGAAAGATAGGGCAATGGTTTAATATGGTCTAAATCCCACGAAAGGATTTCCTTATATAGTTTTTGATTATTGCCACACAACACTAAGAAATCAAAATGTGAGGATTGCTTTAACTCATCTGACAGCTTTAAAATACCGCCCAAACCACTATTTCCACCGGATATTAAAATTTTAGGTCGTTCATTGTATTTTTGTTTATAGACATTTTTAGTAATCTCTTCATGAACTGGAATTCCAGTGACAAACATGTTTTGTTTCGAGATTTGATTCTTCCTCATTAACGTTTCTTTTACATCCTGACTTGGGAGAAAGTGAATATCAATCCCTTCTTGTCCCCAAACACTATTAATAAAGAAATCCGTATAAACATTTATGACCGGAACGTCACATTTGCCCCTCATTTTCAACTTACTTAGAAGGTAGGAAGGGAAACCATGTGTGCAAACAATTAGATCTGGCTGTTCTTCCGCTAACAATTGTTCCATTTTTTTCAAAAAGATATGTTGATACCACATAAAGGAGTGCTCTTTTGTTGGCGGTACATAAAAAAAGCTTTTATAGGCACGATTATAGGTTCCTGGTGCGTAACGAATCCATTTTAAATAGCTTCCTGTAATCATTTTTTCTAACGATCCATTCGTATAACTTAACAAATCTATTTTTTTTAGTGTAATTCCGTCTGTATGTTTTTTTAACATATCCATTAATGCCTCAGCTACTTGATGATGTCCAGACTGCAAACGCATAAGTGGTAAAAATAAAACCTTTTTCAATCGGATCATCTCCTGTTCTATTTAAAACATCCTTTATTTAGAATGATATAGTTTTAAAATTCAAGCCTTCTTACAATGGTATCATTCTTTTTGCGATATTCTCCCTTTTTAATTGAATTTTAATGATACTTTAAGTGTATTTTTACATTCAGTCATAAATAAAAATTACTATTTACTTTTGTTTTTTTTAAAATGCTTTAGTAAAACGTATATCAAAAAAACAACTAAGAAAAAGACTCCTAAATAAGGAACATACTCTGGATTAATATTAAATACTTTACCAGCATAATATCCAGCTACAATAAAAGGGATTGTCCAAAGGAGGGTGCCTAAAAGAGAAAAAACAAAGAATTTCCGAAAAGGAATTTTCGTAATCCCAGCAAAGTAGGGGCTTATTTGCCGTATCCCAGGCATATAAAATCCCAACAATATCGTTTTGCGAACATTTTTCGTGTATTTAGTGCTCGCATTCTCCCAGCGTTCATTCGTTAATCCTACATACTTTCCATATTTTTTTATAAATGGATACCCTACGTATTTTCCACAGAAATAAGCTGTAAGCATTCCTAAAAAAGCCCCCAGGACCGCAGACAACACGGCAGGACCAAACGAGAGTTTATGATGAACAATCAATACACCAACTAAAAAGAGAAGCGATTCTTCAGGAGCAGGTATCCCTACAATCCCAAAGAATAAGAAAAGAGTAATAATGAGGTACCCATATAGTGCAATATAATTTAATACCGTTTCAATATTCATATGTCCCCTTAGTTATCTATCTTTTAATGTCACAAACCGTGTTCCCTTGTTTTGATTTTCCTTTAAAAAAATCGCTAAGTTTTCCATCATAAATTTGGGGGCTTCTTTATCTGCACCCCATGTTTCCCCACAGTCATGGAGCAATAGAATGGAACCTGCTTCTGTCGTTTTTCGCAATTGATCAAGCAAACCATTTTTACACTTGTCTACTTTCCAATCTCCGAAAATATCCGACCACATAATTACCTTATATTTTTTACTTAAAAGGAGGGTAAATAGATTGAAATGACCCCATGGTGGTCGATAATAAGTAACCTTTTCATTCGTGCATTCTCGGATTGCCATTTCCGTCATGTTCAATTGCCTCTTTAATTGAAAGGGTGAAAGAAGCCAACTTGAGATATGATCAAAATGGTGAATCCCAATCGTATGCCCCTCGAGATACATTCGCTTAATGATTTCAGGATTCCTTTTCACATTGCTTCCAACCACAAAAAATGTTGCTTTTGCATCATACTTTTTTAAAAGATCTAGTAATAATTCCGTATATTCTGGACTTGGACCATCATCGAATGTTAGGGCTATTCCCTCGGTCTTTACTTTTTTAGTTATGCCCCAACCAGTAACACGAATAAGCACCGTTGGAAAAATAGTATAAAGAAGAAATAGCACTAAGAAGCTAATCATACAAAAAATAATTATATTTATCACTCTTAAACAGTTCCTTTCACTTCAATGCTCCTCTTTGGTAAGAGCAACTCCACTTCTGTTCCGATTCCATCAGTACTTCTCACCTTTATTTCGCCATTATGCTGCTTCATGATATTTTTTGCTATCGACAAACCTAGCCCTGTCCCCCCAGTTTCCCGGCCTCTGGCCTTATCTACTCGGTAAAACCGTTCAAAGATATTATCAATTTCATTTTCAGGGATCCCTATTCCATAATCCTTTACTAGAATAGACGAAAATTTTTCATTCTCCCCTACATAAACATCTATTTTATCTGTACTATATTTTATTGCATTATCAAGTAATATAATAATCACCTGTTTTAACTTTAATTCATCTGCGACTACTGTCACCTGTGCTTCTTTATAATGAAGGATAATTTCTCTTTTATATGCCCCTTTTAATTGTTTGATTATATTTTGGCACAAGTGAAGTACGTTTATTGATTTAAAATCTAAGGGACCTTCCAATTCCGAATTGGCTAGATCTAGAAATCTTTCCGTCATCTTTTGGATTCGAGTCGCCTCGGAATGAATAGATTCAATGGCTTCAAGTGTAACCTGTTCATTTCGAATTCCACGTCTCCGCAGAAGGTCAGCATAACTTTTGATAACGGTAAGCGGGGTCTTTAATTCATGGGAAGCATCGGAAATGAATTGCTTCTGTTTTTCCAAATTCGAATCTAATCTTCCAATCATCCGATTGAATGTAACGGCCATTTTTTGGAGTTCATCCTTTGTTTCATGGAGAATATCTATTCTTTTTGGAATCCCACTTTGTTCAATATCCTCCATTGTGTCAATCATATTCGAGATAGGTCTCATAATAATATTGGATAACCATCTGCCTCCAAGTAGCGATAGAACCGCACCTAAAACAGTGCAAAATATGAGGATGGAGAGCAATACATCCTTTCCTAATTCCAGTCCTACAATTCTTTCACCCATCTCTAGTGAACCAATAACCTTTCCGCCCGTTTTAATTGGTATCCTTTCGATAATAATTTGCTCTTCACCATGCACCGGTCTAATGGTGCGTCTCTGTGTTTCGACTTTGCTGGTGAACTTCGCTTTTAGTTTACCGATCAAATGCTTATCATTGGATATTTCGTTTAAAACTTTAGAATCTGGATTAATGATCCTTATATATGAATGGGTCGTTAAGTAGGGGAATAATTTCTCTTTTATCACTGCAGGAGGATCATCCAAATTTATTTCGTCTATCATATTTTGGGCCTTTTGATGCAATTCTGCTTCTTCCATATTTACGGTAATTCTCATAAAAGAAAAAAAGACAATAGTATTGACAGCAATTAAAACACAAAGGATCCAAGTAGTTGTTATAAGATTAATCTTTGAGGTAATTTTCATTCGTTTAACTCTCCCTTACTGTATACCCTACTCCCCTTACCGTATGAATAATCGGGGTAGAAAACCCCTCTTCAATTTTCTTCCGTAAATGGCGGATATAGACATCAATGACGTTGGTCTCCCCTTCATATTCATAGCCCCATACATTAAAAAGGATACTGTCACGTGTCACAATTTTACTTTTGTAGGATACTAAATACACGAGTAGATCAAATTCTTTTGGGGTTAACGAGATAGAAATACCACCTCGTTTAACCTCTCTAGTTTCAAGATTAATAAGTAAATCTCCCACCGATAACATAGAGCCCTCTATTTTAGAGGTATTTGCTGCAAGTGAATTTTGACGAAGACAAGAACGAACTCTTGCTAACAATTCCTCCATTTCAAAAGGCTTCGTGATGTAATCATTAGCCCCCTGATCTAGTCCAGATACCTTATCCATAGTCATATTACGAGCTGTTAATAAAATAACTGGGATGATGCTATTCTCTTTTCGGACTCTTCTTAAAACCTCAAGTCCATTCAACCCAGGCAACATTACATCCAATAAAATTAAATCTAGTTTTTCCGTTAAAGCGACTTCGAGTCCCGACTTTCCATCATTCGCGACAACCACTTCATATCCTTCATACTCAAGCTCTATCTTCAAAATCTTAGCTATTTGATGTTCATCTTCTACAACTAAAATACGTTGGCTAATTTTAAACCCTCCAATTTTTTTCAGAGTGCACGTATGAATTGGACTGCTTACGCTAGACATTTCTGAAAGTCCAACTATATAAATTCTTACGATAGTATTCCTTTTTTATCAATTAGTCTTACTACTCTCCCCTACAATTTATCATTACTTTTGCTTATTTTTCCTTTTTTAATTGAATTTTAATCTTTAAATAAGGCAAATTTTGGGGTATCACGTTATAATGAAAATACTCTACTTTTCTTTTCCATTTACATTTTATAATTTGAGGTGTTTATTTCAATGAACTTAAAGTTCCAACTTTCAATTGCTTTACTGTTAAGTTTGATTTCACTTATTTGTTTTGGTTTCATGGCATTTTTCGTAAGTTCCCATGAAATCGTCCACTTTGACAGGACAGTTATTTCATTTATTACTGGGTTTGAATCGCCAACTTTGACATCCACTATGAAAGTTTTCACCTTTATAGGTTCTTCGAAAACAATCATAATTCTTTCTGTTCTAATTTTATTTTTTCTCTATAAAGTACTTAAACATCGATCTGAATTAATTCTATTTCTTGCCGTAATCGGCGGGGCAAACATCCTCTTCTTTTCACTAAAACTATTCTTCCACAGGGCTCGCCCAGATTTACATCGGCTCATTGAGGTAAGCGGGTATAGTTTTCCAAGCGGTCATGCAACAAATGCATTTGCACTATATGGAATTTTCGCCTTCTTACTATGGCGTCACATTCCTACACGCTTAGGTCGAACCGTTTTGATTTTAATAAGTATCGTGATGATCCTTTCGATTGGAGTAAGTAGGATTTATCTAGGGGTTCACTATCCAAGTGACGTCATCGCGGGATATTTTATAAGTGGATTCTGGCTGACAATGGCTATTTGGTTCTATCAAAGGTATAAAGAAAAATCGTCGATTGGTTCTAGAATTAGATAATATTTGATACTGGTTGAAAATGACGCCTTAAAGGTATTCCTTTAAGGCGTTTTAGTTACTAATTATGAACGTGTACTACTATCTACTACTATAGTTACCATCTATATTCTTAACCATTTTTTTAAAATTTTTATAGGTTACGATTAAGGTCAAAAATGATAAAACTGCGATAACACAGTAAGACGACCGAAATGCTAAAATCATAAAATCCAGATTAGAAGGTTCATAGATTTGTAAAAAGAGCTGATAGGTTAATCCACCCAATGTTACACCCAAGCCCATTCCTACTGTGCGTGACATATTTAAGATTCCTCCAGCAATTCCCAATGCATTTTTCGGGGCATTTCCCATTACATTGCTATTATTTGGAGGAGTAAACATTCCAATGCCTGAACCAATTAAAAAGAGTCCCATACACGTTATAATGTATGTTCCCGTACTATCTATAAATACCAACAGTAGCGATCCGACTGTCGTCATAGCAAGCCCGATAAGTGCTGGAATAGCAGGCCCCCGGTGATCTGTCATCCTTCCTGAAATAGGAGTAAAGATGGTCATTCCTATTGGTACAACAGTGATCAAGAGACTAGCTTGAAAAATAGGAAGATGCTTTACATGATCCAAATAGTACGGTGTCAATAATAGGACAGCATACATAACCATAAACGACATAGCACTTGTAATATTTCCAAAGCTAAAAAAAGAATTTTTAAAAAGAGTCAAGTCCACCAAAGGCTCTGTTCGTTTTCGTTCTATTAAGAAGAAGAGAAAGGAAGTTATCATTGCGATTACATAACATCCAATCATGATTGGAGATCTCCAGCCCATTTTTAATCCCATATTTAATATATAGATAATCGTAATTAAAGAGGGTATGAGAAAAATTGCACCTACATAGTCAAATTTCTTTCTTACTTTTCCAGCAGAATCTTTTGGTAAAAATAAGATCCCTACTATTGTTCCCGCTATACCGACAGGGAGGTTAATAAAGAAGAGCCACTTCCAGCTTATAAAAGAAAGCAACGCCCCTCCAATAACAGGACCTAAACTCAAACCAATTCCTTGGGCACTTGCTTGAATACCAATTGCTTTTCCGAGGTCCCTCCTTGGCGTAGCAAATGTTATAATGGATACACTGTTAGCCTGCAAGAGGGCCGCTCCAACTCCTTGAAGTACGCGGGACAGCAATAAAAGTGAAAGTGTTGGGGCAAGTCCGCAGAATAATGAACTAACCGAAAATATAATAAACCCAATGATATATAGCCATCGACGCCCAATCATATCTGCAAGTCGACCGAAAATCAGAATAAGCGATGCCAAAGACAATAAATAAGACAAACTTACCCATTCTATTTCATCCATTCGAGCATGAAACTGATGCTGCAAATTGGGAAGAGCAATATTAATAATACTTGCATCTAGCGCCGCCATAAAAGCACCCATACAAACAGTGGCTACTACATACCAATGATAATTTGGCTTCTCTTTGATGTTTGATAATGAATAGCCCAAATGGTTTCCTCCTTTTAATGAAAAGGTTATATTGATTTTCGGCTCATTTATGCTTCAGTCTGAATAGCTAAAATGCGTGTGAAACTCATAGCACATAGAAGAATCAATATTATTTTAAAAAAACAAAAGAATGATTAGAAAGTACTTTTATTATAACAAATTAATAAGAATGATTTATTTAAATAGTTCTTAAATAACACGTAACAAAAATGGAAAAAAGGAGTTTTTTTATGATTCGACGATTTTTTACTTATTATCGGCCACATAAGCGATTATTTATTATTGATTTTACAAGTGCGGTCTTTGTGGCTATCCTTGAATTGGCTTTTCCTGTTGCCGTGAAGTGGTTTATTGATAAACTTTTACCAAATGGTAATTGGGCAACGATTCTTACAGTCAGCTTGCTGTTACTCGGGATCTATGTGTTGAGTACGTTTCTTCAATATATTGTCAGTTATCTCGGCCATAAGCTTGGCATTAACATTGAGACCGATATGCGTCGACAACTGTTTTATCACGTTCAAAAGCAATCATTTCGTTTTTTTGATAATACAAAAACCGGACATATTATGAGTCGGATTACGAATGACTTATTCGATATTGGAGAGCTGGCCCACCATGGTCCAGAAGACTTTTTTATCGCCATCATGACATTTATTGGTGCGTTTTGGATTATGCTCACAATCAACGCAAAGCTTGCCCTTGTGACCATTCTTGTTGTTCCGTTTTTGGTATGGATTATCACCTATTGCAATATTAGAATGAACAAAGCATGGGATGGAATGTATTCCAAAATAGCCGATGTCAATGGCCGTGTCGAGGATAGTGTCTCAGGCGTTCGCGTTGTTCAATCATTTACGAATGAAGCATTTGAAATGAAGCGTTTTGATGTGGATAATGAGAAATTCCGCATCGCAAAGCTTGTTGCTTACAAAGTAATGGCATTTACAAACTCAAGTATCTACATGATGACCCGTTTTGTCACGCTAATCGTATTAGTATTTGGCGCCTGGTTAAGCTTCCACAATCAATTATCTTACGGAGAATTAGTTGGCTTTGTATTATATGTAAATGTTTTAATGAAACCAGTTGATAAAATAAGTGCACTAATGGAGTTATATCCAAAAGGAATGGCAGGCTTTTCTCGTTTTGTTTCATTACTTGACGAACAACCGGATATAAATGACAAAGTAGATGCCATCGAAGTCCCTTCTCTAAAAGGCAATATTCAGTTTGATGATGTATCGTTCAAATATGACAATGACCAGACCGTTTTGGAAGATATTAATCTAAAAGTCAATGCCGGGGAAACCGTTGCCTTTGTCGGGCCTTCGGGAGCTGGAAAAACAACCATTTGTTCACTCATTCCCCGTTTTTATGATGTCGAAAATGGAAAAATAACAATAGACAATATCGATATTCGTGATATGACAAAGTTGTCCCTTCGTTCTCAAATAGGTATCGTGCAACAAGATGTGTTTCTATTTACGGGAACCGTTCGTGAAAATATTGCCTATGGTGACCTACAGGCAACAGACGAGGAAATTCGAGAAGCAGCAAGAAGGGCCCATCTAGAATCCTTTATCGATTCCTTACCAGACGGGTACCACACCCAAATTGGCGAAAGAGGACTGAAGCTTTCTGGTGGCCAAAAACAACGACTTGCAATCGCAAGAATGTTCCTAAAAAATCCACCCATTTTAATATTAGATGAAGCTACCTCAGCTCTGGATACCGAAACAGAAAAGATCATTCAACAATCCTTAAATGAATTAGCTGAAAATCGAACAACACTCATTATTGCTCACCGACTCGCAACGATTCGTGGTGCAGATCGAATCATAGTTGTTACCGAAGACGGCATCGCCGAACAAGGAAGCTTTGAAGAGTTGCTAGAGCTTGGGGGAATTTTTGCCAAACTGCATCATATTCAGTACGAGAAAATGGTTTATTAAAAAAACCTCTCTTTTTTTAAAAATAGGGGGATTCTGCTATAAAAATTTAGACTTTTATTTTTACAAGGCCTCTTCTTTTACTATATTAAATACCTTGAAGGATATCCTTCAAGGTATTTTAATAATATAGATTTGGGCGAGAATTCTATATATTTTACTCTATTTTTTAATTATTTTTAAACTGAAACTAAATATAGACCCTTGATTTAGAGTGCTTTCTACCCAGGCTTTACCATCTAAGCGGTCCATTATTTCTTTTACTAGGGATAGCCCTAAACCGGCTCCCTCTTTAGATGAAGATCTAACTTGATCGATTTTATAAAATCTTTTCCAAACCTTTGAAAGCTCCTCAGGAGTAATTCCAATACCAGTGTCTATTACGTGAACGTGTACTTCACCTTCGTGTATGACGGCCTTTACTGTAATTTGCCCACCGTCGGGAGTAAACCGTATCGCATTAGTGATATAATTAATGAGAACTTGTTCTATTAGGTCTTCATCGCCCAAAACAGTTGGTAAATGTTCCTGCACATCCGCCCTTAAAGAAAGTAATCGATCATCTGCCAAAGGTTCAAGATTCATAACGGTTCGGTTAATAATTTCTGAAAGATTTAATTCTTTTTTATTAATCTTAATTTGTCCTGATTCAATTTTCGACAAATCTAATAGACCTTTGACTAATCTTTGTAGTCTCAGTGTCTCTTTAAGAGTAATTCTAAGATATCTATTTTCCTGTTCTTCACTGCTTACAACACCATCTAACAGTGCTTCAAGGTACCCACGAACTGAAGTCAAAGGGGTCCGAAGTTCATGAGAAGCATTTGCAACAAATTCTCTTTGCATTCTTTCCAATGCAGCCATTTTATTTTTTTCATTTTCTAAATCTCGTAAAGTTTTATCAAGGGTAAGCATCATTGTATTAAATGTTCCTGCCAATATACCTATTTCATCAGATGAATATACTTTCGCTTGTTTTGTAAAATTCCCTTTTATCATCTCTAAAGAACTTTTCGTTATTTCCTTAATTGGCTTCGTAATAGACTGTGATATAAAATAACTTACAAACGCAACAATAAGAATAGAGATCATTCCAGCAAAAATCACTATATGCCAGGTCTGAATGATACTTGCTTTAATATCTGAAAGAGGATTACATACAAAAATGGCCCCGGCTACTTTACCTTCCACATATATAGGTAAAGCTACTGTTAAAACAGGTGTACTTAAATATTTTACCATTCCATAATTTGTTGCAACTTTTCCGTTAAGTGCACTCTCTAGTTGATTGGTTTTTGGATGTAAATGTTCTGTATTATTTTGTCCTTCTAAATCACTAATAAATTTCCTGTCTTTATTAACAATCCACATTTGTGAAATATTTACTTTATTATATTCTTTAATGATTTCTTTACTTCTATTAAATTCTTGATCCTTTATATAAGGACTTAATATTTGAGCCATTTTCTCCCCTTGGGTAATCATTTGTTGTTCTTTTACACTAAAATAATAACTTTTAAAAAAAAGGTAGAAAAAAAAGCTTACCATTACAATACTGAGAAGGGTCACTATAACATAGGTTTTAAAAAGCTTACTAAATAAGCTTTTCTTCATATTTTATCACCTCAAATTTATATCCTACTCCCCATACAGTTTGAAGGTAAGTATAGGGAAGCCCATTCTCAATCTTTCGTCGCAAACGTTTAATATGGGTATCAACAGTGCGAGAATCTCCTAGATAAGAATATCCCCAAATTTTATCCAACAAATGTTCTCTATTAAATACTCTGCCTGGATTACTAGCAAGGAACCATAAAAGTTCTACTTCTTTTGGAGTACTCATTATTTTTGTTCCATCAACAACAATTTCATATTTTTTAATATCAATAACAAGGTTGGCAAATTCCAATTTATCATTATCTTCTATTTCTGATTTGGATCTTCTCAAAATAGCATTTACCCTGGCCACAACTTCTCCTGGAGAGAAGGGTTTAGTTACATAGTCATCTCCACCTAAATTTAATCCAAGTATTTTATCCGATTCTTCTCCCTTTGCCGAGAGCATTATGATAGGATTATTCATAGTCAGCCTTAGTTCTTTAGCTACTTGCCAGCCATCTTTAAATGGAAGCATAATATCTAGGATGATTAAATCCGGCTTAAACTGTTTGGCAAGTGTCAATGCACTTAATCCGTCCTCTGCTATCTGTACTTCAAAACCTTCTGCCTCTAAGTATAATTTAAGTAGATCTGATACATTTTCCTCATCATCTACCACCAAAATTCTTTTTTTATTCATTTACATTTACCTCCATATTTAGATAAAATCTAAATGATTGTAATACAGAAAAACCCAAATAAAGGAATTTTTAAAACATCCATTATTCGGGGTACTATTTGGCTAGTTTTTTTAATATGCGAATTTGCTTTATTTAAAGGCTCTGTTATAGCTGAATATTGACTTCACTGCGGTTGAAAAATAAACGGAAAAATTCCGTTTAAATTGGGAAATACCCATATTTCCCTAAAAATAAAGGGAGTTTTTCCGCTTATATTATCCAAATCTTTGGATTTTGTCTTATTTAGAGCAGTTAATCGGAATATCTCCGCTTATATCTGCTTCTTAAGCCTCCACTATATACATTAGCCGGAAATTTTCCGCCTATGAATTCTCATACCTACACGAAAATCAACAATGAATAATAACAGAGCCATTAAAAAAAGCGTTGTTTCACTAGAAAGAGCCAACAATCATTTAATCAAGAATATTTTTTTGCTTTTTTCTTCTACTTATTACGTTGTTTATAGCGAACCAAGCGAATCGCATTTAGGATAACGATGAGAACACTTAGTTCATGAATTAGCATACCGGAAGCCAGGAATACTTTGCCGACTAGTACTCCAACTAAGAGCAAACTGACAGCCACAATTGCAAAGAACATATTTTGTTTCATATTACGTATGGTTGCTTTTGCTAATGAATATGCGTAAGGAATTCGGTTTAATTTATCACTCATTAAGACGACATCTGCTGTTTCCATGGCTACATCAGTTCCTGCAGCTCCCATGGCTAACCCTACATCTGCCAGAGCAATTGCTGGTGCATCATTAATACCGTCTCCAACCATTGCAACACGATATCCTTCGTTTTGCAGTCGTTTAATATGATTTACTTTATCTTCTGGAAGCATTTCTGCAAAAACAGTATCAATCCCAAGTTGTGCTGCAACTTTCTCAGCTGTATGCTTGTTATCCCCTGTCAGCATAATTGTTTGTTCCACACCGGCAGCTTTCAACTGACGAATTGTGTCCACTGCTTCTTGGCGCACCTGATCGGCAATTGAAATGATCCCAGCAACTTTATTATTTACTCCAACAAAAATTGCTGTGTTTCCATTTTTCTCTTCTTGAATAGCAAATTGATCAATCGACATATCAAGTGAGATATTATTTTTACTTAAGAGCTTACGGTTTCCAATAACGACTTTATTTGAAGCAACTGTTGCATATAAACCATGTCCCTTTTCTACTGTGAAATCTGTCGCTTCATTTGTTAAAGAAACTCCTCTATCTTTAGCTTCTTTTACAATTGTTTGACCTAGGTGATGTTCAGAAATAAGCTCAGCTTCTGCAGTGATTTTCAACAAAGCTTCCTCATCCATACCAAACGATTTAATATTCGTTACAGAAGGTTTTCCCTCGGTTAATGTTCCTGTTTTATCAAATACAACAGCATTAACTTTCGCAAAGTTCTCCATCACTTCGCCACCTTTTATTAAGGTGCCGTTCCTTGCCCCATTTCCAATTCCAGCAACTAGTGAGACTGGTGCAGAAATAACAAGCGCTCCGGGACATGCGATGACAAGAAATGTGATAGCAAGTTCTATATTATGTGTGATGATAAAGACTATTATAGATAAAATAATAATGGCTGGTGTATACAAGTTGGCAAATCGTTCCAGAAACTTTTGTGTTTTCGCTTTTGCTTCTTGCGCTTCTTCTACTAATTCGATAATCTTAGCAAATGCTGTGTCATCACCGACTTTTTGCGCTTCTACTTCAATATAGCCATTATCAATAATCGTTCCACTGAACACAAGATCATCTATATTTTTAGCTGCTGGTACAGATTCACCAGTAATCGTAGCCTCATTAATGAGTGCTTTACCAGATACAATTTTTCCATCAATCGCTATTTTTTCACCTGATTGAATTAAAATATGATCTCCTTGTTTAATTTCTTCTACAGGTAGTATGACTCTTTCTCCATCTTTCAGAACAGTTGCTTCAAGTGGCGCCATATCTATTAATGTTTTCAAAGAAGAGCGTGTTTTTTCCAATGTACGAGCTTCAAGATAAGCACCGAATATGAATAGAAATGTAACTGCTGCTGACTCGACATATTCGCCAATCATTAAGGCACCAATAACAGCAATGGTTACAAGAAGTTCAATACTGAAGGCTTTCATTCTTGCTGATTGTATTGCTTTGTTGGCGATTGACCAACCTGCAATAAATGTGGTGGTTATTAGTACGGTATTTTTCCAGACACCTAAATTCAACCAATACATTACAAGTGCTATAAGCAATAAAATTCCAGAAATAATGACAATATGAACCTTTTTCATTTTACCCATTTGAAATACACCTTTTTCTTGGGGGTACTCAAATTATTGAGTACCCCCATTTGTTATGCAATTTTGGCTGATATAACAGGATAACCTAATTTTTCAATTATTTCTTGTAATTCTTCACTTGTAACTTGATCTTTATTAAAGCTAACTTTTACTTTACTGGAGTTAAATAAAACCTTGGCATCCTGGACTCCAATCATTTTTCCGAGTGCACCTTCAATTTTTTTAATACATGATGGACATGTTAACGGTTCTAATTGATATTGTACTTTACTCAGGATAATGACTCCTCTCATAAAAATTTTTCTCATTCAAATATAAAATTTATTTTTCCTTAATCTTAAATTTTTATTTATCACTTCTTTGTTTTGATCTGTTTTAATTATTAAATAGCTCTAAATTTGATCTGATCTTTTATTTTACAAAATCTAGGCAGTGACACTATTCAAGAAGATTATTTTTCAATGTCCATGCATATCAAATTTATATCTTGTTTCACTCTCACAATTAGTTTATCCCTCAAGTTGTATTTTTTCACCATTATATTTTTTATTCGCTTGACCTGACTTACGTCGATGAATGATGAGTACAACACCAATAATAAAGATTAAAATCGAAATTATTTGTGCAATTCTTAGTGAACCAAAAATATAAAGACTATCCGTACGCATACCTTCTATAAAAAAGCGACCAAAAGAATACCAGATTGCATAACTTACAAATATCTCGCCTCTTCTCGGATTATATCCACGTAAGGCTAGTAAAAATACCAGTCCTAAAATATTCCATAAAGACTCATATAGGAAAGTAGGGTGATACAAAACCCCTTCAATAACCATTTGGTTCGAAATAAAGTTAGGCATGTAGTGAAGAAAATTATTATAGGCAGCTTCCGAAACTGGACCACCATGGGCTTCCTGATTCATGAAATTCCCCCACCGCCCAATTGCTTGTCCTAAGATAATACCTGGTGCTGCGATGTCAGCTAATTTCCAGAACGATACCTTTTTTACACGCGCAAATATGACCGCAGTAATTACTGAACCAATTAAAGCACCGTGGATAGCAATACCGCCTTCCCAAATGGCAAACACCCCCCACCAAGGGCCATCAATATAACGATCCCATTCAAAAATAACGTAGTAAATTCTAGCAGAGATGACTGCAACTGGAATGGCAAAAACAGCAAGATCTACAAAAATGTCTTTCTTCAATCCAAGGCGATCAGCTTCCCACATTGCAAGCCACAGTCCTAAAAATATACCTATAGCAATAATAATTCCGTACCAATAAACAGTAAATGGCCCAATATCCAAAAATACTCTATCTAGGGCAGATCCACTAGACGTCAAACGTATCACTCCTTCATCCATCGATATATAGATCTATTTTTATATGACCCGTAAGAAGTTCAATACTAAAAACCTTTATCAAAACCGGTTGAATTGGTTAATAATATTTGTGTGTTTTTTATCATCATTTTCAATTGCATATTTTATAAAGAAAATGCATTCGCAGGAATTCGATGAATAAATGAATTACTTGTCCAATAATGATAATCAAAGACTACAAATTAGTGATCTGTTTCTTTTGCCTAAAAATCAACAGTTAAAATTCTCATTGCCAACTATTAAAAAAAACACTTAATTTATATCAAGTATCTAAAATGACCTGATACAGGCTAAAACTGTGAGATTAGTAATATCCTTTCTAACTTGAGTAAGCCTGTTTTTTAAGTAACATTCCTTCCCCATATAGTCCGTGGTCATTAATTGCAGGATGTTCAATTTGAATGGTTGAGTGTTCGAGACCATATTTATCTTTTAACAGTCGGTTAATGGTCGAAATAGTACTCAAAGGTTGACTATCTTCACGTATGAATACATGTGCAGTTAAGGAATAGTGGTCTGTTGTAACTGCCCATA
Organism: Neobacillus sp. PS3-40; assembly: GCF_030915485.1. Taxonomy (GTDB): domain Bacteria; phylum Bacillota; class Bacilli; order Bacillales; family Cytobacillaceae; genus JAUZPL01. The sequence goes on from NZ_CP133266.1 coordinate 1,826,020, forward strand.
GATGCATTTCATGAACATCTACAACACCTTCGACTGTTCTAATATCATGGCGAACCGAATCAAGATCAAATTTTCCTGGTACAGATTCCATCAAAATAAGATAGGATTCATGGATAATTTTTGCACCACCAGTAAAAATGATCCCCCCAATTATCATGCTGATTAAAGGATCAAGGATAGAAAGGCCTGTAAAATAAATTAAAATGGCAGAAATTATAATACCTACAGAGCTTAGTAAGTCCCCTAAAAAGTGCCACAGTGCACTTTTTATATTCAGATTTTCTTCTTCCTTCAAACTTCGACTTAAAACAAAAGTAAGAATAATATTAACTAACAAGCCAATAGAGGCAATAATCAACATCAATTGTAGGTCAACTTCTCTCGGATTCATTACTCGTTTTATTCCCTCAATAAATATTCCTAATGCGATAACTGCCAAAGCAAGCCCGTTGATAAACGAAGCTATAATTTCAAAACGGAGGAAGCCGAACGTGTACTTTTTATTTGGGTTCCGTGTAGCCATATAAATTGCTGTCATACTCATCCCTAAAGCAAGGACATCTGAAATCATGTGAGCAGAATCAGATAAGAGAGCAAGAGAATTGGATAACAAGCCACCAACAATCTCCATAACAGTAAAAAACAGAGTAATAATTAATGTAAACCATAATGTTTTCTTTGATTTATGTTGTTCCTTAACGTGGTTTAGGTGATGATAATCACATTTATTCAATACATTTCCTCCTTACTCATTAAAAACAAATACAATGTGATTATATTGTAAAAAAGAAGCATCGTCAATTTTAATTGAGAATATTTAATTTTAATTGAGAATGAAAATCATAATTATACCCGTTATAATATAGAATTATCATTGTTTAAGGTAAAAATAAATAATAATTATTATCATTTAAATTAGTAAAAGAAATAGAATGCTCTTTTAACAGAAGTGAGCATGAAAAAGAAGATGTGTGAAGGTAACTACCCCAACCATAAAGTGAACTGTTTCAGAAAATAGAGCACCGTTAACAAGTTTAGCTTATCTTAAAGAGCCTAGTCGTAAGAGGTAATTATTTCATTAAAGTAGTTCATTCCTCAAATTCATCTACTTAAGTATAGTTTCTCGATTAAAAGGAAATACAATGAAAACTGCTTTTCCTTTAATATTTTTTTCCGAAATAAACGGATCTTTCCATGAACGACTGTCTAAAGAGTGTTGGCGATAATCTCCTAAAAACAAATATTCCCCATTAGGTACTTTAAACTTTCCAGTTCGATTATCTGGATACTTTATATAGGGTTCGTCTATCTTTCGTCCATTGATAAAAACGGAACCATTTTCTTTAATTTCAACCAAATCATTTGGTAACCCAATCACCCTTTTAACCATTGTTTCTTGAAATTCATTAGAGTGAAAAACTAAAATTTCGCCTCTTTTTATCTTATTAACATTATGAATTCTTGTAGTAATAATTCTGTCATTTGGTTTTATGGTGGGGTACATAGAGCCACTAGGAACTAAAATTTCAAAAAAAAGAAACCTATTAATGACAAATGCCATAATTGCTACAGTAACGATGAAGGGAATCCAATTTTTCAGTGATTTTTTAACTAAATTCATAGCATTACCCCCTTATTTATAAAATGATTCCCCTCCACTTAATTTAGACGGGAGGGGAATTGTCGATTTTATCTTTTTGAATGCTCTTTATGATATTTAACCGCAAAAATTAAAGTTGTAACAAAAAGGATAGCTGCTAAACTCCATGGTATCAACGGTAAAGACTCTGCCCCTTTTTGGTTGTCTTTATCATGGGCTTTTTCACTTACATCAGCGCTAGCATGCTGGTCTCCTTGAGCTGCATGGGCATCCGGCATTTTATGTTCACTATTACCGGCTTCATGGCCTTCTTCTTCACCTTCAGCAAAATGGAAGAAACTAACGTAAGATTCAATATATTCTCTTCCAGCCTTAACATTATTTACATCAAAATTCTTTAAGGAAAGTACTTTATCCAATCGTTTTTGAAGTTCGGGCATTATATCCTTAGGCACAAGCTTTTCTAAAGGTGATAAATTCCCAACTTCAATACTCTTGTCTGCTGCTGCTATTTTTTCATCAATTGGTGTTCCATGAGGTTTTACACCCGTATATGGTGCGCCCTCACCTGCTCTGTGAATTCTTATAAGATTCTCAAATAAATAATTATCAGCGAGCTCCTTGGCTTCAGGACTTAGTGTTCTAACTTTCATTGTGAGATCAAATATCTGAGATATTCCTTTTTCATCATCTGGTTGGACCCACTTTAAAATATAGCTAGGATTATTTAATTCAATTGCTTTATTGGCGTCTGCAACTACAGGCCCATCCATCGTATCGCAATGAGCACTAGCCATCGTAGGTACGATTGCAATAATTGCTAACGCCATTAGAAGCGCCCCAATAAATTTTGGCTTTTTAATTTTTATCACACAAATTTCCTCCTAATAAGATATTACTCAATTTAAATTTTTTGTTTGATTGAGTATGTTTTTATTTTAGAAAACAAATTTGTACTACATAGGGACTATTTGTGAACTTTTTTGTTCATCAGCTTTAAATACAGGCTAAATTAACTAATATTGTTGGTTTGAATAGCCAAACTAGTTTTTCATAATTATTTATTTCAACAGTTCTGATGAGATATACAGATAAACACTCATCATGAAGAGGTTCATTGGTACACATTAATCTTTTCCCTATAATTCACCTCATCCCTCAAACTATAAAGAAGAGGCCTTACATTAAAATGTAAGGCCTCTTCTTTATAATCTAATTTAAATTTAAAGCAATATATAATATTCCGGACAATTATGAAATTCCATTCAGGGAAATTACGAACAAATTCCGGTTAATTATGAAAAATCACACCATTAGCCAATTTTCTCGTCATATTTCTTCTCATCCTGAACAAATAAAATTCCAAGTTCATAATGGTCACCTTCATACAATGCCCGCTGGACGAATCGAACCTCACCATTTGTGTCGAGCACTTCAAGCTTGCAATGGGCTCGGTTTTTTTGCAGGGCCTCATAGAAGAACTTTTCACTTTGAACTACGACTCCATTTACTTTCGTAATCAATTCACCTACCTGCAACGTCATTTTGCTTGCAGGAGAGTCAGGAATAATTCCCAAGATCATAAGTCCATGATTTTTTTTTGAAAAATAAAAGGGTAGTGCCTCATCATTCATTCGCTGCAAGAGTGTTAATATTTCACGGCCTATTACAGCTAATGCGACAACGCCGATGGATACAAGTGGGAACCAGAAACCTGCGACAGAAAGCATCGTAATAAAAATCCCCCATGCAATGACTCGTTTTCCAAGTGTTTGAACACTCTCTTTTGGGAGCATCCCCTGGATTTGCTGCTGAAAGCCAATCGCAAAAGGAACAAGGATCAGGCTATATTTTTCCACTCCTAAATGGAAAACTGGCCACCAATCTAACGGAAGATTCAAAGCATTTCCTGGTATCAGCAAAAATACAGGTACCATCCATAGACGCTTAACCCCGTGCACACCAACAAATTGGCCACGTTTACTTTTGGCCATTTTAGGTGAAGTTCCGAAACTACCATTTTTATAAATAAGAAAGCCCTCTACGATTAAAAGAAGCCCTAATAAAATAGCTATTGAAGGATATACTTTTTCATTGATAGAATGGAAGGCATTTGAAAAAAATGGTATTGGCCAATTCTTTCCGGAAGCAAGAATGATCGTAAAAAATGCTGCCCCAACTGTGTAAGCTGGCGCCATTAGCCTTACCTTTGTGGTTAAACTCCATAACAAAGTAAACGAGGCAATCAACAGGATCGTTGCAAATGGGACTGTTATCCCTGCTGCCAAAACAAATATCGATAGAACGAGGCCAGCAACAATTCCGAGTGGAAACAGCTGTCTAAGCTCGAAATAGGCATCATGCGCCCTAATATGGAAATCCTTACGCTCTCTTTTAACCCGCATAACCCCTAAAATACCGGCAAGGAAAAAAAGGTAATATCCGATTGGATGGAGAAATATTCTGCCTATCCCCTTTAGCAACTCTAAAAGCCATATTTGCACCAAACCCTGCCACCTGCCTCTAATAAAAATTCTAGTAATCTTCTTAAAGATTATTTTACCAAAAAGAGCCTATAAAACCTATTGCTAGTTTTTTGAAAATGGAAATATCATGAGGGGATTGTGGTAGTTGCAGGGTTTGTGGGTTTTTTCTGAGGTCATCGTGGGATTATTTGAGGAGTTGTGGGGTTTTATTCGAACATTTACTGGTTTTAGACGTAGCCTTGGGCTTTTTATACGAACTACAGCCTCCTTTATACGAATCCCACCCTCTTTTATTCGAACTGAACCATTTGTAAAAGATGTACCCGTATTTCCTGGTGATACCTGCTGTTTCCCCAAGTCTCCCCACCAAAATTACTCATTGACCCGCGTAAGCAGGGTCTCTATTTGCGAAAAGACTTAGTTCATTTGCGATAAAGCGGAGTTCATTTGCGAAACAAACATTTAGAGAGGATTAAGGACCATTTTTCATAACCTCTATATTCTTTTGCAAAGTTGATCAAGTTATCTTTTTAATACCCCTTACACGCTTATTAAAATCTGGACTTGCACCTACACCGTTTGGCGTACGGTTTACTGTACAAATTTTATTGATAAATAACCGTAAACTCCTGAAAAAAAGTGACCAGCAAATCAACGTACAATTTGATAGTCACTTTCCATTCATTTTAAAAGTTGCAAATTTCCAGGAGAGTTCCCCTACTTTTACCTCGCCACCAAACTTAATGCCGCCTGTAGCTGCAGGTCATTTTTCTTTTTCTTCATTTCTTTGACAGCTGCTTCTTCCAGCTTCCCTGCTGTTTTGGAGTCGATTTTCCCAGAGGGCTCTAAATCATTTTGTTGTTGGAATCCTTTAACAGCTTGGGTTGTTTCTTCGCTGAAATATCCATCTGTTCGACCTGGAACAAAACCTAATCCTTTTAAAATTTCTTGGGCATTTTTTACCTGCTCATTGTTCATATCTTGTTCAAGTGGTACATCTACTTGGATTGGATGTGTCTGGAAAATTATTGGTTGTTTAATCGCAAGATCCGGCTTAATCCCCTTTTTATGAATCCAATTCCCATCTGGTGTCAGCCATTTAAACAGCGTTAACTTGATATTGCTGCCATCTCCCATTGATATTGCCTGTTGGACAGTACCCTTTCCAAACGAAGTTTCACCAACAAGAGGATAATCTGCGGCTTCTTGCAACGAACCCGCCAAAATTTCCGATGCAGATGCACTTCCTTTATCGATTAAGACAGCTACTGAATAATCCTTTTTCTCGGTTAAATTGGAGAAGTAACGATCCTTTTCCCCGTTTCGATTTTCAATCTGGACAATTGGCTTATCCTTTGTAACGAACTCTTTCAGGATTTCTTCAACCGTCGACAAAAGCCCACCTGGATTCCCGCGGACATCAATGACAAGCCCCTTAATATGATCTGCTTCTAATGATTTAAGTTGCTTTTTAAAATCAGCTGCGGTATCTTCCGAGAACGATGTTAATTCAATATAACCAATCTTTTTGCCATTTTGCTTTTTCACAGAAGAATGAACGGTTTCAAGTGGAATTTCATCACGTTTAACAGCAATCGTTAGCGGTTCTTTTACACTTTTTCGTTGGATATCAAGTTTGACAGTCGTTCCCCTTTTTCCACGAATCTTTAGGGTAGCTTTGGTTAGATCTAGTCCCTCAACACTTTCCCCATTCACTTTTAAAATTTGATCATTAGGCTTTAGACCCGCTTTCTCGGCTGGTGAATTTTTAAACGGAGAAACGATCACAATTTTCCCGTCCACCATGCCTACTTCAGCACCAATTCCTTCAAAGGAAGATTCCAACGTTTGCGTAAATTGCTTGGCCGTTTCTTTATCCATATAGACAGAATACGGATCCTTCAATACGGTAAGCATCCCCTGGATAGCACCTTCTGTAAGCTTATCCCTGTCCACTTTCTCAACATATCTACTTAGAATTAGGTCATAAGCTTGGCTCACCTTTTCAAGGTTTACTGAATCAGTTTGGGCCGAGTTTAACGCTTTATCCTTCTGTTTTACAATTGTTTTTTCTGGGGCAGAATTTCCTACTGATTTCCCTATCCATTGCATGCTTGCATATGTTCCCCCTGCCCCTGTTAGCAGTGAGCCTGTCATCAGCAAGGCAATCCACTTTCGATTCATCGCCATATCCTCCTCAAGTTCATCATTTATTAGTTTGATCCAGCATGACCGTCCCCTTTTTTAAAAGTCATTATTGGGCAGTAAATCCGCAATAATAAAGAGCTCACTTTCCAACTGTGACCCCCGATTAGTAACATATATGTTCAAAATGGACGAGTTATGAGTATTAAAATAACGGAATGAGGCAATCAGGAAAGGAATTTACCGAGTAAGAGCATGTTTAAGGAGGATTTATTTTTAAAAAGAAGGATTTGTTAATTAATATTGTTGATAAAAACGAATGAGCCAAAAAGAAAAACGGAAGAGGCAATTACCTCTTCCGTTTACGTATTTTAAAGTGGCACAATTCCAACTGGATTGATTGCGAAGCGTTTATCCTGCGTCCATGGACCTCTATGAAGTTCAAAATGCAAGTGTTGTCCAGTGGATTCACCCGTACTACCCATGATTCCAATTTGCTGGCCTTTTGAAACAGTTGCCCCTGAACCAACTAAACGTGTTTCCATATGTGCATAAACTGTCGTATAGATCTGACCGTCAATAGATGAGGCAAGGAAAATACAGTTTCCATAGCTGCTAGAATAATAGGAACGGATAACGACACCATCTGCCGCTGCTACAATCGGTACATTTGAGCCATGGCTAGCAATATCGACTCCATAGTGGAACTCACCCCAACGTCCGCCAAAGCCTGAGCTAATATAGCCGGCTGCAGGTCGTGTAAAGTTTCCACTTGAAACATCGGGCGCCTGATCTGCTGACCCGCCATTTCCACCACCATGTGCAGCATGAGCTGCTGCCTCTGCAGCACGCTGTCTTGCCAGTTCTGCCTGGTGTGCTTGTTCCAATTTTATTGCTTTTTGAATGGCTGCTTCTTGGTCTGCTAGAATTTTTTCTTCTTCTTGCAAACTCATTTTATCTTCTTGGACTTTCTTTTCTTGCGCTTGTAATGTTCCGAGCAATTGATCTTTTTCAGCCTTTTGAAAATTCAATTTCTGCTTCATTTTCACTAAGTCGTTTAGCATGCCCTGTAGGCTCACTAATTCCTTTTGAACCAAAGCTTGTTTTGTTTCAAGTTCAAGCTTATCCGCTTCTGCTTGTTTTAAAATATCCTGGTCGGCTTCCATAATGGTTGCAACTGCATTGGCGCGGTCAATGAAATCACTAAAGCTAGAAGATCCCATCAAAACATCTATGTAGTTAACCATGCCCCCATTTTCCTGGTAGTTTCGGACACGGTCCTTCAATAACTCGTTTCTTTTAGTGATCCGTTCTTGGATCACTTTGACTTCCGCCTGAAGCTTTGTAATTTGCATTTTTGTTTCACTAACTTTAACTTCTTTTTCACGAATTTTTGAATTGGTATCACCGATTGAAAGGTCGATTCGTTTCATTTCCTGCTTTACATCTACCTGCTTGCCTTGTATCTGAGTAATCTTTTTATCTGCCTCATTAATAGTAGAATTCAGTCCTGAGCGCTGGCTATGTATTTTATTTTGTTCATGTTTTAGGCTAGAGACGGATGCAGCTTCTGATTTGACAGCAAAGCCGCCAAATAAACTCCCCATTCCTACCGCTGCCGCAACGGTAAGGGTTATGAATGACTTTTTCAAATTTCGATTTCTCCTTTCCACTTTATCTATCTATGTACAGGTAAATCGTTATTCAATAGCTAGAAGGGCTTATAAAAATAAGCCCTCCACAATTACTTTAATTCCTCAAGAATTTTCTTACGGACATGACACTTCCCCAAACCCCGATCAAGGCTCCCATTAAAATAAGAGTGCCTGATACCTGATACATAAATGGTTCAAACGGAAGTATTTGGATAAAATTGCCTTTTAATCTTGGTGCAATATAATCATAGGCATTACTGTAGGCAATTGAGATAAGGATGATAGGTAAAATAGACCCGATAATACCCAGCCATAAGCCTTCCAAAAAGAATGGCCAGCGGATAAAGGAGTTCGTCGCCCCTACTAATCTCATAATCTGGATTTCTCTTCTTCTTGCTATAATGGTAATTTTAATCGTATTGGAAATCAGGAAGATAGCCGTAAATAAGAGGCCAATAATTAAGACAATACCTACATTTCGGCTTGCTTTAATGAACTTGAACAACTTTTCAACCTGACCCTGTCCATATTTAACCTTCGAAGCATAATTCATTTTTTCTATTTTCTTAGCTGCTTTCATCGTATCTGTTGGATTTTTCGTCTTTACAACAAATACATCGTTTAACGGATTGTCCTGTTCAAAAAGCTTAAAAGCTTTTCCTTCTTCACCAAGGCTAGTAATTAGGTTTTTCAATTCTGATTGTTTAGAAGAATACTTGACACTTTTTACTTCCGAGAGAGTTTCTATCTGTTTCTTTAAACTTTCCTGGTCATGTTTATTTGCAGCAACATCGATATGGACTCGGATTTCTACGTCCTGCTCAATGGTTTGTGCCACCTTATTAAGATTCATCATAATAACGAAAAAGACACCGACTAATATTAACGTAACCGTTACAGCACTCACAGAAGCAAATGTCATCCATCCATTTCTGCCAATGCTCTTAAGGCTTTCGCGGGCGTGACGGCCAATTGTTCTAACCTTCATATCCGTAATCACCTCTCTGCTCATCACGAGCAATTTTCCCACTTTCAATTGCAATAACGCGATGTTTAATTGTATTAACTATTTCTTTGTTATGGGTAGCCATAACAATCGTTGTTCCTCTTGTATTAATCTCTTCAAAAATATTCATGATTTCCCATGATGTTTCTGGATCAAGGTTACCTGTAGGCTCATCAGCAATGACTACCTTTGGAGAGTTAACAATTGAGCGGGCAATAGAAACACGCTGCTGCTCACCACCTGAAAGCTCAGTCGGGAGCATTCTAGCCTTATGCTTTAAATTAACGAGATCGAGAACTTCCATTACTCGTTTTTTTATATATTTAGGTTGGGCTTCAATAACCTCTAACGCAAACGCAATATTTTCAAAAACAGTTAACGTCGGTAGAAGCTTGAAATCTTGGAAAACCACACCTAGATTCCGCCTGAAAAGTGGAACCTTTTTCATTTTTAATTTTGCTAGATTAACACCGTTCATTGTAATTGTTCCTGAAGTTGGTGCTTCTTCGCGATACATCATTTTGATAAAAGTTGATTTCCCAGCACCACTCGGCCCAACTACATAAACAAATTCACCTTGTTCGATCTTAACATCTAACCCATTAATGGCTGTAACACCATTCGGGTATTTCTTGTAAACTCCCTGCATTTCTATCATAAATACCACCTAATAGTTTGAGTTATCTTTATTAGAAAATTCGACAATATTCAGTTCTTGGAAAAAATCCCTACGACAATCTGCACGGTTTCTCGCACTAATTCATTATAACACCATAAACCGACAAAAGGCGTGGAAAAAATATTACAGTTTCTTTTCAAGATAGACAAAATTCACCAAAATCCTACTTTATTATGGTTTGCAGATTCCGACATTTCCTATAATTGTTAGATTAAGCAAAATTGTACTAGCGATTTTGAATGAGGATATTAAGTTTATTTTATGGTAAGTGGTATTTCCGTAGTTTTTTTTGCTAAAAAGGGAATTCTAAAGCGAATATATAAATAAGGGGAAAAATAAGTGATTCCGAGTGGCGTTAACAGACATTATTGTTTAACAGAGCCTTTTTTAAAGTAGTACTAACGGCCATCATTACGCGAGTGCCCAAGAAACCAACGAAAATAAAATAAGCGGAGATTTTTCGGTTAAATGCAGAATGGAGACCGTTTTCGGGGTGTATAAGCGTAGATTTTCCGGTTACGCAATGCAAAGTCCCCGATTTTCGCGGTTTTTGAGTCAATAGGCGGAAACTCTCCGTCTATTCAAGCTATTTTTAATCCAATTTTCTAATTAAGAGAAATTTTTCCGTCTATTAAGAATTGGGACAGGTATCAAATATCAACATTTACCTTTAACAGGGCCATCAAAATAAAAAAAACGCTCTGCAGTGAACAGAACGTTTTTCTAATGTTTTACTTATTTCTTAGCAGCTAACCAAGTAGCAACCTTGTCAGCGTCATCGCCAGAGATTAAGCCGGCAGGCATACCGCCTTCTTTACCATTTTTAAGAATGCCTAAGATTTGATCTTTTGAGTATTTAGAACCAACCTTTTGTAGGTTTGGTCCCACCGCACCTTGAAGATTATCCCCATGACAGCTAGAGCATTTTTGTGACACAATCTTTTGAGCATCCCCTGCTGAAGCTGTTTCCGTAGTGGTGGTTTTTTCCTTACTTGTATCCTTCTTTGATGTATCAGAGGCACCACCACAGGCCGCAAGCCCCATTACAAGGGTAGTTCCCATAAGTAATGCTAGTAACTTTTTCTTCATAATTATTCTCCTTTCAGAAAAAAATTCCATCAGTTATTAGTATATCTAAATTACGCTCGTTTAAAACCCTCACCATGTACTTCTGCAGCATCCATAACAATCACAAACGCAGTTGGGTCAATGGATTTGACTAATTGTTTCAATTTTGTGAACTCTGTTTGATCGAATACACACATAAGAATAGGTCGTTCATTGTCAGTAAATCCGCCATATGCTGATAGTTTTGTCACACCACGGTCAATTTGATTCAAAATTCCTGACCGAACTTCATCCTGTTTACTAGTAATGATCATAGCCATTTTTGAACGACCAAACCCTACCTGTACGAGATCTATTGTTTTGCTTGTCACATACAAAGAAATTAACGCATACAAACCTCTCTCAATATCAAATACGAGTGCTGCCGTGATCACAATCAGCCCATCGATGAGGACAACACATGTCCCAAGTGTAAATCCTGCATATTTATGGATGATTTGCGCAGCAAGATCAGTTCCTCCTGTTGACGCCTTGCCTCTAAAAACAATTCCTAAGCCAAGTCCTACCCCGATTCCACCATAAAGTGATGCCAACAAAGCATTATGCGTCCATGGATCGATACTTTTTGTAAAAAAGACAACTAATGGCAAAAAGATCGTTCCAACTAACGTCTTAGCCCCAAATTGTTTTCCTAGAAAAATAATACCTGCAATAAATAACGGTATGTTAAAGGCCCACTGAACAAAGGCAGGCTCCCAACCTACAGTCGTGTGCAAAATCGTACTAATCCCACTTACCCCACCTGAGGCAATTTTATTTGGAAGCAAAAAAACATTAAATGAAAAACCAATAATAGCTGACCCCAATAATATGTATAAGTACTCTACCGCCAATTCCGCCTTTGGATGCTGGATTGGTAGCTCCAGTGTTTTTTTCATACAACAATTCCCCTTAATTTTCTAATTCTCAATGACATTTTTAATTTACCGACAGTGAGTATAGCACGCTCATAATTTGCTGTAAATACCAATCAGTTGCCGCATTAAAGGAATGAATTTGGCTTAGTTTCTGTAATTTAAGGTGATTTCATGAGTAGAGCAAGAAAAACATTGCAATTCATTTTTACGAATATCTGATTAGTTGCCTTTTTACAACCGATTTTGCCTGTTGAGGCGCAGTTCCGGTGATCGTTGTTACTGCGACCCCTCAATTTTTCTGTTGGCGGGCACAAAGTGTGTTTCTCTGATTCCCGCTACCTTCCTTATCGGCCAAACAGAGTTGATTTTGTCCCACCTTTCCATGCTATAATTGTCGAAAAGGAGGTGAAAAAATTGGAAGAGCTGTTAAAGCAAATGATGGGGCAAATGAATAAGCAGTTTGAAAAAATCGACCACCGATTTGAACAGATCGATCAACAGTTTGAAAAAATTGACCACCGATTTGAAAAGATTGACCAGCAGTTTAACCGGATCGATCAGCGGTTTGAAAAGGTTGACCAACAATTTGAAAAAATCGATCAGCAGTTTGATCGGATCCATCAACGGTTTGAAAAGGTTGACCAGCAATTTGAAAAAATTGATCAGCGCTTTGATAAGGTTGACCAGCAGTTTGACAGGATCGATCAACGGTTCGACATTGTTGAGGTTAGGCTCGATGCAGTCGAGACAAGTATTGTATCTCTTAGAAAGACCGTTGAAAATAACGCGACCGAGTTTAGGAGCCATTTTAATCGTATTGAGGAAAAATTGGACGGGCATGATAAGATGTTTGAAATTATTGCAGATGAAATGAAATTTGACCTTAAACCACTTCGAAAGAAAATCGGCATTGACAAAAATTAAGCAAAACTAACAAGAATCACTTTAACCACAAAACACCTCTTAGTTATATCGCACCACCCACCACATCTCGGCAAACACATTCCAAAAAAATAAGCCTTTGCCGACTAATTTGGCAAAGGCTACTTTATTATTGTATTCTTGATCTCAAATAGGCATCAATAAACGGATCCAGTTCCCCGTCCATGACCGCATGCACATTTCCGATTTCCGTATTTGTACGGTGGTCCTTCACCATTGAATACGGGTGGAAAACGTAAGAACGGATTTGGCTACCCCATCCGATTTCCTTTTGTTCCCCGCGAATTTCTAAAAGCCGCTTCTCTTTTTCTTCAATTTCCCGTTGATACAACTTTGACTTAAGCATTTTCATTGCATGCTCACGGTTTTTAATCTGTGAACGTTCGCTCTGGCACGTAACAACGATTCCCGTTGGAATGTGGGTAATTCGTATAGCCGAATCAGTTTTGTTAATATGCTGTCCACCTGCACCACTAGCTCGGTACGTATCCACTTTTAGATCTTCCGAGCGGATATCGATTTCAATTTCATCATTAAATTCAGGCATTACTTCACACGATACGAACGAAGTATGACGGCGACCTGAAGCATCAAAAGGTGAAATTCGAACAAGGCGGTGCACTCCTTTTTCCGCTTTTAAATAGCCGTATGCGTTGTGGCCCCTAATCCCCAAAGTGACACTTTTAATACCAGCTTCATCACCTGCTAAGTAATCCAAGGTCTCCACTTTGAAGCCGCGCTTCTCTGCCCAGCGTGTATACATGCGAAGCAGCATCGAACCCCAGTCCTGTGACTCTGTTCCGCCAGCCCCAGGATGTAACTCTAATATTGCATTATTTTTATCATATGGCTCGCTTAAAAGCTGCTCTAATTCAAATTGATCAAGGCGTGCAGTCAATTGAAGGAGCTCATCCTCTAACTCCGCCTGTAACTCAGCATCGCTTTCCTCTTTGACAAGCTCATATGTTAATTCAAGATTTTCAAACGTTTCAAACATATCATAAAAAACATGTACTTGATCTTTTAAAGCATTTGATTCACTGATGACCATCTGTGCAGCATTTTGGTCATTCCAGAAATCAGGATGCTGCATCTCATCATCCAAGCTCGCAATCTTTGCCTCTTTATTTTCTAGGTCAAAGAGACCCCCTAAAGCCCGCTAAACGTTTAGCTGTTTTTTCAAGTTCATTCCGAATCTCTGCTAATTCCATATTATTCACCTCTGGTAAAATTAAAAAGCTTTTTCCGTAGTATATTCATTCATCATTTGTTAGTCCTAATCCATTATAACGAAACAGTGCGTCGAAATTCAAAGTTTGGGACATTTATATATTTACTGTAGTAAATTTCGGAACCCTCTGGTAAACCACTATTGTAAAAAAACACATCCTGCCACCAATCCCAAACAAAAAGAAAACCGGCACACAAGCCGGTCCTCCAATCCATTCAAAAATTATTTCCCTGCCCCATGACAGTTTTTGTATTTCTTGCCGCTTCCACAGCTACATGGATCGTTGCGGCCGATGGTGTCTTTTTTCACAACTGGCTTTTTCTTGACTGTTTCGCCGTCTTCTTTCGGGTTCACCGCTTCACCTTTGGCCACTTCTTGGCGCTCAAGGTTGTTGCGGATTTCAGCCTTCATGATGTACAACGATGCTTCTTCTTCAATCGAGGTAATCATTGATTCGAACATAGCGAAGCCTTCATGCTGGTATTCACGAAGCGGATCTGTTTGTCCGTATGCGCGCAAGTGGATGCCGTCGCGGAGCTGGTCCATGGTATCAATATGATCAATCCATTTAGAATCGACGGAACGAAGCACAATAACTTTTTCAAATTCACGCATTTGTTCTGATGAAAGTACATGTTCTTTTTCATCGTAACGTTCTTTTACTTTTGCAAAAATAGTGTCCGTAATTTCCTCTGGATCCTTGCCCTTTAGATCGTCGACGTTAATATCGCCTTCACGAAGGAGAGTTGCATGAGTGAAATCGACAATTGCTGGCAGATTCCATTCTTCTTCATCCTCATTCCTTGAGGCATGTGCATCAACATTGCGTCCAATCGTGCCGATAATCATTTTTTCAACAATCTCACGAAGGTTTTCAGACTCGAGTACCTCGTCGCGCTGTTTGTAAATAATTTCGCGCTGCTGGCGAAGAACATCGTCATATTGCAAGAGTTGCTTACGAGCATCGAAGTTGTTACCCTCAACACGTTTTTGCGCAGATTCAACCGCTTTTGATACCATTTTACTTTGGATTGGCTGGGTATCATCCATTCCCAAACGCTCCATCATTGATTTCATGTTGTCAGAACCGAAGCGGCGCATCAATTCATCTTCCATAGATAGATAAAATTGTGTTACCCCTGGGTCCCCTTGACGTCCAGAACGTCCACGGAGCTGGTTATCGATCCGTCGACTTTCATGGCGCTCAGTACCGATAACAGCAAGCCCGCCTACATCGGTTACACCTTGACCAAGCTTGATATCTGTACCACGACCGGCCATGTTGGTAGCAATCGTAACAGAACCAGGTTGCCCGGCTTCAGCGATGATTTCTGCTTCACGTCCATGGTTTTTCGCGTTCAAGACATTATGGCGAATCCCTTTTTTCGTTAAATATTTTGAGATCAATTCGGATGTTTCAATCGCAACTGTACCAACAAGGACTGGTTGACCATTTTTATTACGTTCTGCGATATCTTCGACAACGGCTCTAAATTTACCATCCATCGAAGAGTAAATTAAATCGGGACGGTCATCACGGATAATCGGCATATTCGTTGGAATCACGATAACATTCATGTTATAGATATTACGGAATTCTTCTTCTTCCGTTTTAGCTGTACCAGTCATACCAGATAATTTTTTATACATACGGAAGTAGTTCTGGAACGTGATCGTTGCCATCGTCATACTTTCGTTTTGAACATCAAGGCCTTCTTTTGCCTCAATTGCTTGGTGCAAACCTTCACTGTAGCGGCGGCCCTTCATCAAACGTCCAGTAAACTGGTCAACGATGATAATTTCGCCTTCCTGCACAACGTAGTCGACATCGAGATGCATGCTGACATTGGCCTTCAACGCTTGGTTAATATGATGGTTTAATGAAACATGTGACATATCAAAAAGATTATCAATACCAAATGCACGCTCAGCCTTGGTAATCCCTTGCTCCGTCAGCATAACACCTTTTGTTTTTTCATCATACGTATAGTCCTGTTCCTTTGTAAGGGTGCGGACAAACGCATTTGCCTGAATATAAAGTGTGGTCGATTTTTCAGCAGTACCCGAAATAATCAACGGTGTACGCGCTTCGTCGATTAGAATCGAGTCAACCTCGTCAATTACTGCAAAAAAGAGCGGGCGTTGTACCTTTTGTTCCTTATATAAGACCATGTTGTCACGTAAATAATCAAAACCGAATTCGTTGTTCGTACCATAGGTAATATCCTGTGCGTATGCTTCCTGCTTTTCTTCCTTTGTCATGCTGTTTAAATTCAAGCCAACTGTTAGGCCTAAAAATTGATACAGCTCACCCATTTCAGTTGCGTCACGGCTTGCCAAATATTCATTGACAGTAACAACGTGAACACCTTTTCCAGAAATGGCATTCAGATAAACGGGCATTGTCGCTGTTAGCGTTTTACCTTCACCCGTTTTCATCTCGGAAATGTTACCTTCATGGAGTGAAACACCCCCCATTAGCTGAACATGGTACGGATACAAGCCAAGTACACGGCGCGAACCTTCGCGGACAACCGCAAATGCCTCAGGGAGCAAGTCGTCAAGTGTTTCCCCTTTTTGATAGCGTTCTTTAAACTCTTCTGTTTTTTCACGAAGCTGGTCATCTGTTAATTTTTCTGTTTCAGCCGCAAGTGCATCCACTTGATCAGCAAGCTTTTCCAAGCGCTTTAATTCACGTTTGTTCAAATCAAATACTTTATTTAAAATCCCAATCACGATGAACGCTCCTTTTTATCGAGACTTTCTAAGAAAAGCGCAAGCTCCCCGCCAACGCATGCGGTCCTAATTTTTGACTTCACCAAAGGACCAAAACGATTTAGGGTGGACTGGGGGCTAAAGCTAAACAATTCTCAAAGTTCAAGATTTAAATTCTAATAAAAAACTCTTCAATGAAAAAAGATTCGCTTTTTAAAGGCAGAATCCTCTCATAATCATTCGATAATTTCTTTAACCATCTTACCACTTCCGCTATACAGTGACAACATTTGCAAAAAGCAGGAGCAAACTATGGCGAAAATGATTATTTTAAAATCTATGAAAAATTAATTGAAAAATAGTTTCACTAAAAAACTGAGGAAACCTATACATAATCCGCAAAAATAGGTACTTAAAACAGTTCCTATCATACTAACATTTTTAACAAAACTTTTACAAATCAAACTTAATTGGCAAAATAATATTCAACATTAGTACAAGCTATCAGTCATATAGTAATTATAGTATGAATTTTCTTTTACAAACCCTATTCAGAAAGGGGGAGAAAATTGCGCAGACTCTGGCGAAAGCCCAGTAAAATAGATTGGAAAAATCCAGTTAACAAGTGGAAACTACTTATCGGTGTTCTAGTGGGGTTAATGGTTGTTTTTGGTAGTGGATACGGAGTTCTATCTTTTACAAATTCGTCAATATTTTGTGCCAGTTGTCATGAAATGGCACCAGAATACGCAACCTACACAGCCAGCACTCATAATCGGATCAGCTGTGTTCAGTGTCACATCAAGCCTGGATTCACCAATGTGATCACACACAAAATAAATTCCATGAAAGAAGTATATTATCATGTTACCAACGTGCCAGGACAAATAGTGCAAACAGAAAAAGAAGTAATTACAAATCAAAACTGTTTACGGTGCCATTCGAAAAATCGCCTAGTCACAGCATCTGGGGACTTGAAGGTTAACCATAATGGCCATATTGAAAAAAATATCCCCTGTATCACCTGTCACTCTGGTGTTGTACATTCGAAAATGGCTGCTCGCGGGCTAAACATAAATGAATATTTAGGATACTGGACAAAAGCAAATACGAAAAAAGTAATAGCAGAGAAATATTTACGACCCAGTATGGGAATATGTATCGATTGTCACATTAAAGTAAACAAAGGAGAAAAACCTTGGAAAGATATAGCGTACAGCGTACCATCCAATCCAGAAAAGGTGAAAAAGGAAAACAATAGTTTGGCTGAAGTCTCACTTACAGAAGTGGCAGAAAGCAAGGATTTAGAAATAGAAAAAGACCAAGAAACACAACGAATCGTTTTCCAAACAATCGCCAAGCAAAAAACAAATGTCAAATTATCAATGAAATGCAAAACCTGCCACAAAAAAATAAATGTGCCTAACTCACATAAAAATAATGATTGGGGCTTTAACCATGGCAGTAACATTGCTATAAAAAGGTTAGAGCAATGCCTTAACTGCCACCAGGATTCTAATTGGATAAATAAAATACAAAAAGCCGATATCGTTTCATTATTTATTATGGATAACCAAAAAGTGAAAAATAAAACAAACTTAATAAATCAAGTCAGAAACAATCAATTTTGCAGCAGTTGTCATACCACCTACCCACCTAGCCATGCTAGTGGTGGTCTATGGATCGAGGGCCATGCTTGGGCGTCAAATAATGATGAAGATAAATTGAAATGCTATGTTTGCCATAACAATAAAAAAATGCAAATTGGAAAAAGATATACCAAAGCTCCCTCCGATTTATATTGTGAATACTGTCACAAAAATGGGTTCAGTGGAATTCTAAATGGGAGAATTGGAGATTAGCTACATTTAATGGGCTTTTCGTAAATATTATTGTTTTTTAACCTCCTTTTTGTTTTTTGAGATATTTACTACCGAAAAGTTACAATGTTCTGATGAAAATTCAATGATATTAATGAAAGATGCGTTCTTACTGCAAAAAAAGGGATATATATCGGAAGAGTTTATTTTTATCAGCGAAAAATACTAATATATCGGCGAAAAACTTATTTTATCAGCGAAAATTAGTGATATTTCTGCGAAAAATCCATTTTATCAGCGAAACGAAAAAATAAGGGAGATAGCAACAATCTTTTAGAAAACATCCTATTTAAAAAAAGAAAAGAGCTGCTAAAAGGACCATTAAACTAGCAGCTCTAACTGTTTTCCTCGCCCCTCCGTATTCCATATCTCCACACTATTTTACGAAAAAGAACGAATAAAGTGTTCTTCATAAATAATACATTAGTGTAGACATACCACTAATTTCGCACAAATGGGAGGTTGTAAGATTTAAGAAAAGAGAGGGTGACAAAGTGAAAAAAAGAGAAAAGAAACCAGGGCTCTGGAAAAGGTTCAGAAATATTGATTGGAAAAATCCTGTTAACAGATGGAAATTACTCTTTGCTAGTCTCATTGTATGTGTTGTCGTCTTTGGCGGTGGATATGGGGTTCTTTCGTTTACAAACTCACCAGCATTCTGCTCTAGCTGTCATGAAATGGCACCGGAATACTCGACCTACACAGCAAGTGCTCATAACCAGATTAGCTGCGTCCAATGTCATATCAAGCCTGGATTCACCAACATGATCACACATAAAATGAAATCCTTGAAAGAGGTCTACTACCATGTAACTGGCGTTCCGGAACAGATCGTCCAAACAGAAGAAGAAGCGGTAACAAACCAGAACTGTTTACAATGCCATTCGAAAAACCGGCTCGTCACAGCTTCTGGAGACTTAAAGGTGAACCATAAAGGCCATATTGAAAAAGATATCCCATGTATCACTTGCCACGCTGGGGTTGTTCACGCAAAAATCGCAGCTCGCGGAATTAACCTTGAAGAAGACCGTGGCGATTGGACAAAAGCAAATGCCGAAAAATTAATCGAACAAAAATACTTGCGACCAAACATGGGAACATGTATTGATTGTCATGACAAAGTAAACAAGGGCGAGGAACCTTGGCGGGAACCAGCCTATAGTGTTCCACCTAATCCTGAGGAAACAAAAGGAACCAACGTGGCAACAACAGAAGAAAATACCGAAGCTATAAAAGCAGAGCATGATCAAAAAACTCAAGGAATTATTCTACAAGCCATTGGCAAACAACAAACAAATGTTAAGCTTTCAATGGAATGTGAAACTTGTCACAAAAAATTAAAAGTACCTACCTCCCATAAAACTTCAGATTGGGATCACAATCATGGTGGTACAGCGATTAACGAATTAACTAAATGCGTCAACTGTCACCAGGATTCCAAGTGGGTGAAGGAAATTCCAAAAGAAGACATTATGTCCCTTCTTAAAATGGGAAGTCAGAAAGTGAAATATACTCCAAACATCGCAGTCGTTAAAGATCAAGCCCGCATCAATAAATTCTGTAGCACCTGTCACAGCAAACGTCCACAAGGACACTCGAATAGTGATCAATGGTTAACAGAACACGCCAAGCATGCTCCAACTGATGTTGCTAAATCAGAATGTTTCGTCTGTCATGATAAAGAAAAACCAAAACCAGGTTCAACTGGCGTCAAAGCCCCAACCGATGTTTATTGTGAATACTGTCACAGAACGGGTTTCAAGGATGATCCAAAGCTCTAAATCACAACCTATTATTTTAGTAAAAAAATTACCTATAGATTTCTAGATTATTAAGGCAGAATCATCGACTGAAAAGACCGATGATTCTGCCTTTTTCTTTTAAATCCTTTTTTCAATCTAATACATATTAATACTGTAATAAAATGATTAAACTATAATACTTCTTTTTTAATAAAAATTACAAAATATATATAGGAAAAACTGCCTATTAATGTTACAACTATTTTTAGAATGACATTTATGTATTAAAAAAATAGAAAAGGTGAACAAAATTGGATTCGAAGGGAAGCAATAAAAACACAGTTAAATGGTATAAATTACTTTTCGGTGGGATTATTGTGTGTATAGCCATATTGGCGAGTGGATTCGGAGTTGTTTCCTATACAAACTCCCCAACATTCTGTTCAAGCTGTCATGAAATGGCACCAGAGCACTTAACCTACTCCACATCTGCACATAATCAAGTCAGCTGCGTGCAATGCCATGTCAAGCCAGGTTTTATAAATATGATGACAAGTAAAAAGCAATTATTAAAGGAAGTATATGTCCACTTTAAGGGGATACCCGAACAAATCGTCCAAACAAAAGATCAAGTAGTTTCAAGTCAGAGCTGTTTACAATGCCATTCAAAAAACAGACTTATAACTGCAACAGGAGATTTGAAGGTAAACCATCCGGGGCACGTCAAACAGGGTATCCCTTGTATTACCTGCCATTCAGGAGTTGCACATGCAAAAATTGCTGCCCGCGGATTAAATGTCTCCAAAGACCAAGATAAATGGACCAAAGCCACTACCGAAAAATTAATCGAAGAAAAATATTCAAGACCGAACATGGGAACATGTATCGATTGCCACGATAAAGTCAACAACGGTGAAAAACCTTGGAAAGATATCACCTACACCATGACGGCTAATCCAAAAAAAATGCAAAATAGTAACAATGGTAGCCCAGAAGCAACAACAGCCGAAATAGTTGAAGAAGTTCAAAATGCAGAAGCAGTACAAAATAAAAAAACACAAGGGCTCATTTTACAAGCGATCGGCAAACAAAAAAAAAATGTTAAAATCTCGATGGAATGTAAAACCTGCCACAAAATAGTAAAGGTACCTAAATTACATAAAAACCCAGAGTGGCCCGTTAATCATGGTAGCACTGCCATGAAAGAGTTAAATAAATGTCTAAATTGCCACCAGGATTCTAAATGGGTAAAAGACGTACCACAGGAAAGTATTACATCCCTTCTTGAATTGAGAAGACAAAAAGTCAACTACACGCTAAATTATGAGCTTGTAAAAGAACAATCAAGGACAAATAAATTCTGCAGCACTTGTCACTCCTCCAAACCGCCTAGCCACACGCAAAGCAATTGGGCACCTGGCCATGCTGTAGCTTCAGCCGATGATAACGAGAAATTAAAATGCTATATTTGCCATGACAAAGACACACCACCAGCCGGATCAACGGCAATAAAAGCACCCGCACAATCCTGCCAGCACTGTCACAAATACTTTGAGTAATGTTTTTAGAGAAGCAATTTTATAAAAGCTTCACTTCTCCCCTATACAAGATTATTAATTAAGGTTTTTATCATATAGTGGATTACTTTAGGCTAACTTCAAATGGCGCATAATATCGCCTTTTGAAGTTAGCCTTATTTATTAAAAAAAGAATAGTCATCTAGTTTGTTTCATTTATTGTCAAATAATTAAGTGGTATGCCCTTTTAAAAAGAATACATTTTTAAAGTGTGTTTCCTGTCCAATCACTTACCTTTAATTCAAAGTTATGTCTAATGTATGAACGTTGCTTTTTTTGCATAAAAATTAACAGTTATACACATTTCCACTATTACAACAATGTAAATAAAACCTTTGTTTATCAACATTTATATGCTGTTTTTAGTCGGAAAAAGTCAATTGAAGGCTCTGAGGAATTATTCACAAATTGTACATTGGAATATACTCTGGCAATGTTAGATACTAACCTTAGAGAGGTTAATATGGAAAATATAGAGATAGAGATTCCAAGAAAAGAAAGGGTGAGCAAAAGTGGCCTTATGGGGGAAAGGGAAAAATAAAGATACAGAGATAGAGACAAGAGAAGGCAGAAGAGTAGGTCTTATTCGTAAATCATGGCGAAAGTTCAAAAACATAGATTGGAAGAATCCGGTTAACCGCTGGAAGTTCCTATTCGCTAGCCTTGTTGTTTGTATTATCGTCTTTGGTGGTGGATATGGAGTTTTATCTTTTACAAACTCGCCATCATTTTGTTCCAGCTGTCATGAAATGGCACCGGAATACTCCACATATACAGCTAGCTCCCACAACGAGATCAGCTGTGTACAGTGTCATATCAAACCCGGTTTCACCAACATGATCACACATAAAATGAAATCGATGAAAGAAGTCTACTATCACGTTACAGGTGTACCAAAGCAAATCGTCCAAACAGAAGAAGAAGCCGTGGCAAACGAAAACTGCTTACAATGTCACTCGAAAAACCGCCTTGTTACAGCATCAGGAGACTTAAAGGTAAACCATAAAGGACATATCGGAAAAGATATTCCTTGTATCACTTGCCATGCTGGTGTTGTTCACTCCAAGATTGCAGCCCGCGGCATCAACATTGATAAAGACCGTGGTGAATGGACAAAAGCAAATGCCGAGAAATTAATTGAGGAAAAATACTTAAGACCGAACATGGGAACATGTATCGATTGCCATGATAAAGTGAACAAAGGTGAGGAACCTTGGAAGGAAGCCTCTTACAGCGTACTTCCAAATCCAGAAGAAACAAAAACAGAAGCAAAAGGCAGCACCGAAGTAGCTACAACGGAAGCCCAAGATCCAGAAGCAGCAAAAGCTGCGCAAGATCAAAAAACACAGGGCATTATTTTACAAGCTATTGGAAAAGAAAAAGCAAACGTGAAAATCTCAATGGAATGTACGACATGTCATAAAAAGGTTAAAGTACCGCAAACCCACAAAACAGCTGACTGGGATCATAATCATGGTGGTACTGCAATTAATAAATTAAATACATGCGTCAATTGCCATCAGGATTCAAAATGGGCCAAAGCAATCCCACAAGAGGATATCATGTCCATCTTAAAAATGGGAACTAAAAAAGTTAAATACACACCAAATATTGCCGTTGTTAAAGATCAAGCAAGAATCAATAAATTCTGTAGTGCCTGTCACAGCAAACGTCCACCAGGACATGAAAATAGTGAACAATGGCTAACAGACCATGCCAAGCATGCTCCATCTGATGCTGCTAAATCACAATGTTTCGTCTGCCATGACAAGGAAAAGCCACTACCTGGCTCAACTCAAATCAAGGCACCAACCGATGTTTATTGCAAATACTGTCATAGAACCGGTTTTAAGACTGATAAAAAGAACTAATATGTCTCAATAAACTGGAGGGACATTAACATGGAAGAGGAGCACAATGAGCTGCCGACCCCTCCCCGTTTTCGCTATAAATTGCTTAAAATTGCAACTCTTACATTGTTGATTCTAGCCCTTTTCGCATCAATCGGTTTTACGGGGCTAGAAGCAACATCAAGCTCAAAATTTTGCTCATCTTGTCATGAGATGAAACCAGAGTACTATACGTGGAAAGCATCCACGCACGCTGAAGTCGATTGCGTTAATTGTCATACCCAACCAGGGGCCGAGAATATACCAAAAGACAAAGCAAACGTCATTGTTCAAGCATTTAAGAAAGAAACAAACACTTATACAGCACCAATCCATATGCCAAGTGATATACCTAACAGTGCCTGTGAAAGGTGTCACAATGTTTCAACACGTGAAGTTACCCCATCAGGGGATTTGATCATCCCCCATGACAAACATAATGCAAAAGGGATCGAATGTATTCAATGCCATAGCGGTGTTGCCCATGGAAAAATTGCTGATCGAAAAATGACCTATCAAACCGATTATGATAAATGGGATGACACGATTGGTACTGCGGCAATGTCTGATACTAAATTTATTCGGCCAGAAATGGATACCTGTATGGAATGCCATAAAGCTAGAGATGTCTCAACAGCATGTAAAACATGTCATACGACAGGAATGGTTCCGAAAAGCCATACAAATACCTTTAAAACAATGAATCATGGCAAATATGCTGAAAAGAATATTCGAAAATGCGACTCATGCCATGGGTATATGTCTAAAGTAAAAATAGATGGTTTGGAAGATGTTTCTGCTGTAACAAAGTTCTTAGAAAATATGAAAACTTCTAAACCTAGTATTACACCATTTGATTATGCCAAACAAAACACATTCTGCAAGAATTGTCATAGTAAACGCCCTGCCAGTCATACAAGTCATTGGATTGCTGATCACCACAATGAAGCTTCTAAAAATACAAAACAATGTTTAGCCTGTCATAATTATCAGCCAGGTGGAAAATATCAAACAAAAACTGTTGCTTGTTCCTCTTGTCATCCAAGTTCTCACATTGGATTTAATAGAGAGGGCCATCCAATTCCATTAGCAACAAAAAATCAAAAAGTAACAAATTTGTGTTATACCTGTCATGTTAAACCTAAGTGTTCAGCCTGTCATAAGGATTCTTAGGAATAACAATGCTAGAATAGGAGGGTTCATAGTATGGAAGCTCATGACCAACCATTGAATCAAGATGGTCAAAAGAATATAACAAATCAAGAGTCCAACAAAAAAACGAAGAAAACAAAGAACAATAAATTTAATTGGTGGCAATCCCTTCTTATATTGACCCTAACCTTAGTGATATCAGTAAGTGCTGCTTATTATGTAAGTCAAAAGTATTTATGGTCAAACTACGATAAAAGTCGATTTGCTCAACAATTAGAAAGTGCAAAAGCAGTTGTAGATGAAAAGCCAAATGAGCCGAAACCTCGCGTAGATCTAGGTTACGCCTATTTCTTAAATAAAAATTTTGATGAAGCCATTAAACAATACAAGGTTGCAATAGACTTAGATAAAAATAATTTTAATGCCTATTTTAATCTTGGACTGGTGTATAACGAAGAGAACCAACTAAATGATGCTATTAAAGCAGCTGAGAAGGCTTCTGAAATATCACCTAGGGACTATAAAGGCCATTTATTAAAGGGAATGGTATTCCGAAAGCTTAAAATGTATAAGGAAGCAATGAAAGCACTAAACGAAGCAAATAAATTATCACCAACAAATACCGATATACTTTTTGAAATTGGGCGGGTTGCCGAAGATCAAGGAGATAAGAAAAATGCAGAACAAATATACAAAGATACACTTACTTACGACCCGATGTATAAACCAGCATTAGCAGGTCTAAAAAGAGTTGCCAAGAAATAAATAAGGGGTTGGAAATACATGAAGAAAAAGACCGTCTATATATGGATGAGCACAATCGTGGTATTAGTTGCCGCCGTCTTTGCTGTTATCTATTACTTTAATTTACAATCAGATGTGGAGAAGGTAACAAAAACCCTTGATCCCAACGCCCCTCCTACCTTTAGCCAGACTATTTACGGCGACTTTAATAAAACATTGGATAAACCAATGGATGTGGCAAAAATCGGTGAATTTCTCTATGTTTCAGATACAAATAATAAGAGAGTTCAAGTTTTTGATACAGCTGGTTCACCAGTCTTCATGTTTGGTAAGGAAGGTGACGGGAAAGGGCAATTTAAATTTCCGTATGGTATTACCGGTGACAAAGAGGGTAATGTCTATGTTGCTGATCTATACAATGGAAAAATCTCTATCTTTACAGCAAAAGGAAAATTCATCAAATACTTTGATGATAAAAATAAATTACTTAAATCCCCCGCTGGTATTCGAATTTATAATGAAAAATTATATGTAACCGATGTTCAGCAACACAAAGTTTATGTTTTGAAGCTAAATGGTGAAAAACTACTTGAAATTAGCAGCGGTGCTGATAAAAACGATTTCCTCAAAGCTCCAAATGCAATTACAATTGACAAAAAAAATGATGATATTTTTGTTTCTGATTCAGGAAATCAACGTATTCTAGCTTTTGATAAAAATGGGAAATACCTTCGAGCAATTAACGGTTCTAAAGATGGGAAAGGATCATCCATTTTTGTTAACCCACGCGGAATTGGTATTGATTCACGGGGTATCTTATATATCGTAAACAATTTATCTCATATGGTTTATGGCTTTGACAAAAAAGGGACAGAAGTATTCCATTTTGGCACCATGGGTGATCAAAACGAGCAATTCTACCTTCCTAACGGTTTATATGTTGATGAAAACGATCGGGTATATATAACAGATACACTTAACAATCGCATTTGTATTTACTATTAAATCTACCCTTACTTTAAGGAGGTGGTGCCTCAAAAATAAATAGATTATTAGATTTATCGGTTTTAAAAAAAGAGAGAGTAAAAAAGGGAGGTTTTTAGAAATGAGTAAGTTAAAATTAAGCTTTTCATTCCTACTAACATTAATGTTAGTAGCAATGTTTAGCATCGTAGCTTCTGCTGCACCGGATAACAGTAATACTCCAGGCAGCTATAATTCAGATGTAACTGGATTAGGTACAGACATGAGTAAAAATGTACAAACAACAGCTGGTGGATTAGACAACAGTTATGATTCAGTTACCAAAACAAACGCAAACAAAACTGGTAGTGGCGTTTGGGTTAATGATGGTACAACAAAAGATCAAGTTCTAAAATCAACTGGTTTAAAGAAAGCTGATGGAACTCATAACCAACGTACACACGGCGAATACCAAAACAATACTAACTCTTGCGCTAGCTGCCACCAAACGCACACAGGCGCATCTGAAGGCTTATTGTTTAAAGATGGTAAATATGCAACATGTACTGCTTGTCATGATGGTACATTAGGCTTCTATAACGTTATGACTGGCTCAAACTCTGCTGGTACATTTGGCGGAACTCATGACGGTAACATGTCTGCTCACTTAGCTGATGGTTCTGTTAAATTAAATGCTGCTCCTGGAGGAAACTTTGCTGCTAAAGATGATGCTACTTCAACAAGAGGCGGAGAGTGGACTGAAGAATTCACTTGCGCAAACTGTCACGCACCACACGGATCTTACTCAGACCGTTTATTAAATGAAGATCCAAACGGAATGGCTAACACCCTTATCAAAGATGGTGGTAAAAAATTAGAAAGCGTTCCAGTTCTTGACAAGACTACTTTAACAGATCTTACTACAAAACAAGCTGCTGGTAATATCACTTACAAAGATGCTACTAATGCTGATCTAACAGTTAACTATATTGCTTTCCGTTTCCAAGTTGGAGATCTTTTACAGCCAACAAATCTTGATAAAAATAGCGTCGACCAGTATCCAGCAGCAATGACTGCAGCAGGATTAAAAACTGGTGACTGGGTAGTTCAAATCATGAAATGGGTTCCAAAATATGATAAAGATGGCGTAACAGAAATTACAGGTAGTAAGTATGTAATCGACACAGATCCATTCATTCATGAATATGATTTCGACACTACTCATACAAAACACTACTGGACAGCATTCTATAGTGGCGCTACTTATGATGCTACCTATGCTGACCCAGATTATGTAGGCAAGTATAAGGACACAGTTGATACTGACAGACTTAAGAACGGTGAAGTTCTAGGCCAAGGTTTCTTAGCCGCTAAAACGGATGCAAGTTTCCTTGCTAATGCTAAATTAATTACTGATATTCAAAGTGTTAAATTTGGTAATGTTGCACGTGGTTATGTTGTTAAGTTAGCTAAAGTATTACCAACAGCTGGTTCTACTGATGATATTAACAACCTTTATTCAACAGACGTATCAGCTCTATGGGCAAGCAAATTTGCTAATGGTACTACTAACCCTGCGTACGTATCAAACCGCGGTGTTGCAATGTCTGGATTCTGTGCTGCATGTCATACTGATTACCTAGCTGTATCTGGTAAAGAAACTGGTACATTTGACCATGCATACCGTCACAATACAACTTCTGATAGCTATACTTGCGTACGCTGTCACTTTGCACACGGTACTGACTTAACTGTAATGCGTGATGCTCGTGGTTTAACTTATAATGAAATCTTAACAGGTGACACCGCTAGAGGTGGAGATAAATACTTCACTTCAACTCCATACGATGCAACAGTTGGTGCTGATAACTCTGCACGTAAAGCTTTAGTTACTGATTATTTAAAAGATAAGAACCCATCTTCTGTATTAAAACGTTACACTAACATGGCTGTATGTTGGGGCTGTCACACTTCTTCCCACTCTGGTGGTACAAGAAATACAGACACTTACCAATACAACGCAACTCCTGGTGTTGATACAGACCGTAATGGTATTGAATTCGATTATTAAAAAAAGCCATCAAATAGTTGCCGCTATTTGATAGCCTAAACGAATTATTCAAGTTTGCAAGGTAATAACGTGCGTAATGTGCGTTATTACCTTGTTTTTTATTATTTCATTCTGTTGCAAAAATGTCAAAATATCTATCACGTTTTGACATTTTTCACTACAAAAATACTGATATAATTAGTTTATAGTCCTATATACGTATTAACAAACAGTATAACAACAATCGGTATTTTAACAATTAGAAAAGAGATGACTGTTATGATAAAAACGAATTATATAAGACACATGATCCTATATTTATTTATATTAATCGTTTTTTGTGGCTCCTTCCTCTACCCTTTTCCATCTGATCTTGATCAAGCTGCTGGCACTTCTTTGTCCTTTGAAGTTCTTAACCCAACAAATAATGCCTATCTAAAAGATACAAATGTTCAGTTTTCAGGCACATTCGCTATTGATCCAAGTGCAACATTAAATGTGACAATAGTTGTGGATAATATAGACCCAACCAACCCCGAGGATATTTCTAGCCAAATAATTAAAAATCCTGATAATAGTTCATGGTCATTTAATAAAGATTTTTCTGTTGGAACACACACTGTTACTTTTACAGCTACAGATGGAACTTCTACTATCTCAAAGGATGTTTCTTTTACAATAGATACCCAAAGACCTATTGTTACCGATTATAAATTAATTTCTCCAAATCACGTTGGAAACATTAATGCATGGGAAGACTCAATCCTTGAAGACATGACCCATGTTCCATTGGATGCAAAAATTCAAATAACGGTGAATGAAACAAATGGTTTAGCATATAAAAAAGAAAATAACGGAGCAACTTATACTAATCCAATAACAGTCACATCAGACAATCAAACAAACGTTGTAAGTGTTGAAGATCATCAGAGTCCACCACAACCTGATGCAAATGGAAACTATATTATTACATTTACGCCAAGTTCACAGCTTGAACCAAGTACAACTTATTATGTTTATTTAACTACTAATATTGTAGATAGCAGCGGAAACACTGTTTATCCAAAAGTACTGAAATTTACCACTACGAGTCAAGTTATTGGTACAGATTCACAGTACGATGAGAGTGATCCACATGGTAATTATTTATTAAGTGACCCACAAACACAAGTTAATCGAACCAACTTGTGTGCCAATTGCCACAACAGCCATACAGGAGGAAGTGTCAAATTACTTGGGGGTAAATTCATAAAAGATTCTACGAAAAGTGCGACGGATCCCGATAATACAACTAACTATTGTATGGCATGCCATGACGGTACGTCAGCTACAAGGATGTCATCAAAAGTTGAAAATATGGATTTGTCGACAGGTTCGAAACACGATGAAGCTCTTGATACCAAGCACTTAGCAAATCAAGGATCATGCGCATCCTGTCATAACCCACATTTGGTTTGGTCAAAGGATAACCCTAATATGCTACAAGATCATTTTGTGTATGATCATACATTAGTTGACCCAGCAAAAAATGCCCCTCAAGAAATACTTGATAGTGATCAAATATTATGTGAAACCTGCCATGATCGAAAAACAGTTTTAATAAAAGATTATGCAAGTGTCGAATATAAAATATCACATTATAGAAAAAGTACAAACAGATTAGGGACCATCGAAGATAATGATCTGTGCTTCCGATGTCACAATGCAAATAAACTTCAAAAAGGAGAAACTCTATCTGATATTCAATCATTGTATGAAAAAAATAACTCAAAACATAACTTTGCTGCTCAAGATGGCAGTATTGTAACCGGCTCTTTACCTTGTTCAGAGTGTCACGAGACTCATGGTTCTAGTAATATTAAATTATTAAAAAAGAAATTAGGACAAGAGAATCTACAGGATGATTTTGTTGCAACTTCCGGCGATTGGAATGCAGCAAAGGAAAGAGAATTTTGTATGAAATGTCATAATGGATCGACAGCTATTTTTGGGGTGACTGGTAAACTACCTGACTCTAAAACACTTGGCCATGAAGAAACTAGCATTGAGGCATGTTCTACCTGCCATGGAGGTACAACAAAATCATTTATTGAAGCAGCACACTCACCTCAGACAGGAACGGTGAATCCATAACCAAAAACGAGAGGAACCTACCCCTCGTTTTTTTGTCTATATCCCATTTAATTATTAAACTACTCCCCCATTCCATCATTTTTGATCGAATTCTTTAGTATGCAAAATACTCTGTATAGATAAAGGTTTTATTTTCAAAGATGTTTTTAAAATGTCAAAAAGTCTATTATTTTTCGACATATTTTGCAATAGTATTACTGATATAATTGGCCTATATTACTATGTGTGTATATATTAATATATTCGTATTAACAAACAGAAGAACTTCTTTGAACGCTAAGAAAAGAGATGACCGAAATATGAAAAGGACGAATTATCTAAGATGTATTGCCCTGTATCTAGTTACACTGATCGTTTTTCTGGGTTCATCTCTCTTCCCTATTCTAACTAATGCTGATGGATCACTATTTGCATTTGATATAACAAATCCCACCAGCAATCAAACTTTAAACAATGGAAATGTCCAGTTTTCTGGTACATATTCATCAGATACAGGATTAACTGTTACGATGGAAGAAACGATAGATCCTATAAACCCACAACCCATTTCATCAGGCGGTATCATTATTGATTCAGTAAATAAAGTATGGTCAATCAGTAAACAATTCGTACCAGGTCGACACAAAGTTACGTTTACCGCAAACGACGGAACCAACCCTTCCATTACAAAAAGTATCTGGTTTATGGTGCAGGTAGATAGGCCTATTATTAAAGAATATAAATTAATAACTGGAGACGGGACTTGGAACACGCCACTCGAAGATATGACCCATGTTCCGTTGGATACAAATATTCAATTGTTAGTTAAAGAGATAAATGGTACTCCTTTAAATGAAAGCACAGGCTCAATTATTATCAAATCAGAAAAGGAACCCACTATAAATATAGATGGAGTAGTTAGTTGGGATGGCCCCGATGAAAATGGAGTATATACAATAACCTTTAATCCTACTAATAATTTCAGTTCCAATACAACATATTTTGTTAACACTGACATTAAAGATGTAAATGGAATCTCTGCTTATCCTAAGGCTTTAAAATTCATTACAACAAGTGAAAACGAAGATAATAACCCACATATGCATTATATAAATAACACAAATACATGTGCATTTTGCCATAGTACACATCTTGGAAAAAATCCTTCACTAGAAGGTGGACGATACTATAATACAGATATACAAAAGGCTACCTTTCCAAATGCTGACCTTTCTAAAAGTTATTGTTTAGCATGTCACGATGGAACAACAACTGCTCCAATTGTTAACAATATCGACAAAACCTATCAACATAATCATCCATCTAACGAGTCTGGAAGTGGTTCTGAGCTTACGCCTTTAATACAAACGGATTCTTGTACGGCGTGCCACAATCCACACCTAAGCATGTCGAAAGAAAATCCAAACTTGTTAAAGGA
Source organism: Neobacillus sp. PS3-40 (assembly GCF_030915485.1). Classification (GTDB taxonomy): domain Bacteria; phylum Bacillota; class Bacilli; order Bacillales; family Cytobacillaceae; genus JAUZPL01. The sequence continues at coordinate 1,858,011 of NZ_CP133266.1, forward strand.
TCACGATGTTTATACCTCAAAATCAGGGGGACAGACCGTTGATTCTTTAGACGTCACTTGTGGTTCTTGTCATGAGGATAACGCGCCTATAAATATAAATGATTACCCAGATCCCGTTAAGGAGACACTTTCTTATAAGAAATCAACATCAGCAGAAGGTGGAACATCACCAAAAGAAACGGATTCAACACAAAATACTGTGCCAGATTATTCATTGTGTTTGAGATGCCATAATGGTAATACAAAAAATGATGCTGTAGATATTGAGACCTATTATACAAGTACTTCGGGGCATTCATTTACTCAAGAGGACGGTAGTAAATTAGCTGGGGCAATGCCCTGTGCTGAATGTCATGAAACACATGGATCTGATAATGTAAAGTTGCTTAGGAAGAACTTTGGAAATAACCCTGAGACAACTGATATTTATAGTAAACCTGATGCAGGTTGGGGCCCTTCTGAAGAGCGTACCTTCTGTCTAAAATGTCATAACAACAAAACAGAGATTTACGGTAAGATTGGAGCGTTAGATGATACCATAACGGGACATGAGTCAGACAATTTAAAAGCTTGCTCTGAATGCCATTCAGATAGCTATGATCCAGATAATCCTGTTGAGACACTTCCTAAAGCTTTCATGGAAGCAGCTCATGGACCTAAAAAGGGAATTAATAAGTAAAAAAGCCGAGAGAAGTTTTCATCCTCTCGTTTTTTTTAGTTAATTGAAAATATGACAATCAGAATTGGATTTTACATACCCCCATTCACTGTTTTTGCCGAATGGCTTTTATACCAGTAACGTATAGAACCATCTCCAAGTTGTTTATAATGAATTCCTTCCTTCTTTAAAGCCTTCAATAGTTCTTTTCTTTCTTTGTCCTGCATTTGTGATAATTCATTAACGCTCATTTTAAGTTTATCGAAAACATATGTTTTTTTTGTTTGATTATAGGTTGTCAAAATAAGCATTCGCTGTTGCAAAACAGTAATCAATAAATTTTTATGATGTTCGAAACTATGAGGTGGTGTTAGAGCAACAGTGTGGTTGATTACCTGTTGAAGATCTTCCCTTGCCATTTTTACTTCATTACTATATTCACCCTGATATGTTCTATAAAGATTTAAACGAATACTGTCCACAATTTCTATACTATCTGTGTTATATCGTTCTGTTTTTTTTATATAGGTCAGTACTTCACGATGATCGTTAACAAAATATTTTTCAAATAATTTAAATGCATTGCCTGAAAAAATTAGTATCAAACAAAGTAATGCTATCAAAAGAAAAACGGCCTTTAATCTTTGTTTCTTTTGGAATCTATATTTAGTTTTGAAAGAAATTAGCATACTGAGCATCTCCCAAACCATATTTGAACTTTATATATTCATATTACTACAATAAATAAAGTCAATTTTTCTAAATTATGATAACAATGTGACCTGGGTAAAAAATAGTCCAACAGCCTTAATCGTATGTTCAAAAGCCCTCATTCTTTCTAACCTTGAACTGCATCTCTGTTACTGGAACTATTTTAATATATTTACCAAACCGGAATAAACCAAGCCTTTCTTAAATAGTTTTTAATGTGGGAAAAAATTGACTTACGTTAGAACTTGCATAATTTTTACATCTCCACCAATACTTCAACGCAAAGGGGGGAAAGAAAATGGTAAAGAGTTTTTTAAAACAAAGTCGTAAAACCAAAGTTTTTTCTTCACTTTTATTAACAACATTCATATTACTAGTAGGTGCCATTTTTGTTTTTGCGATTGACACAAACTTTACAAATCACTTTCCAGGAAAATCTGCCACAATAAAAATTTCCAATCCTAATATTTCCGTCGACATAAAAGGCACTACTGCTCTCGATTCTAGCAGTGTCACAATGAAACTGAATGGGGAGTCCGTAATCCCTAAATTTAAGTACAAAGGTAGATGGATAGAAAGCGGCGAAACTCGAGTTTGGGTCATTGATGATTACTCTGTAGGAACAGTTAGTTATAATTCATCCAATCTAAAAGATGGCCAATATACTGTTGAAATCAGCATAAAAGATAATGCCGGCAATATTCTTAATGAATCATGGTCATTTACAGTTGCAGAACCTCCTAGCATAAGCCTAGTCAATCCCGTAAATAACAGTGAACAATTACGAGTATCGCAAATATCTGCAGTGATTAATGACAATACTTCCGTAAACTGGGATTCCGTTAAATTAAAGATTAACAATACTTATATTGACCAAAGTAAATTAACGATCAATAAAGATAATGGCACGTTATCTTATGACAATATTTTTGCAGATGGAAGCTATACTGCTAGCTTAGAAACAAAGGATTTGTCGGGAAATTTCAATATTTATCCTTGGAGCTTTGTTGTAGATTCAAACCCGCCTGAACTTACCAGCCTACAATACTTTCAAGATGGTATGAACATTTTAGATGGTAACTTAAAATTTAGTGCTCAATTAAAAGACCTGACAGATATTAATGTTAATGTGGCACTTTTTTTAGATGGAAATCCTCTCCAAAGAAGCCTTAAATACAAGGGTTATAAAAATTATTATGGGGATTATATCATTACTTCTAGAAAAGAAGCTGTTGTTTCATATGGAGGTATCGTTCCGAATGGCAGTCATACATTAGCATTATATTCTGAGGATAAACTTGGGAATCAAATAACCCGACAATGGAATTTTACCGTTTCAGCAAAGCCACTCATTTCAAATGAAACACCAAATACGTATGGCGAAAAAAATATGAGGCCTGTCATTTCTGCTATTGTCAAATCTCCTAACGGAATGATTTCAGGAGAATCGATTGTTTTAATGATTGATGGAGAAAAAGTTAACCATACTTATGACGAAACTTCGGGAATGGTATCCTATACCCCTTCCGAAGACTTAGAGAATGAAAAATTCCATACTGTTACCTTAACAGTAAAAGATAACACAGATCTCGCTGTAACGAAAGAATGGAAGTTCTATACGAACACATATCCTGAAATGTCCGACTCCAATATTGAAAATTGTTTAACCTGCCATCAGACCTATCAAACCACAACTAAAAATTTTGAAGATGTTCATCGAAACAAATTAAAATTTAACGGGACACATAGTGATAATGACTGCGAAAAATGCCATAACTATATTACTGTTCCTGCTGACTGCCAACAATGTCATAATGCAAGTGATCCAATCAGTGGGCCTCTTGCCCAGCATGGATCATCACCTTCCATCAAATATCAAGTTAAAAACAATGATACATCCAAGCCTCTCAGGGTTATAGAAAATCGGGAAATGTGGGATTGTATTATTTGCCATCAACCGGGTTCAGGAATTGGAGGAGGCAGCGTACCATCCCATGATATTCCCGAGTTACACAAGAGCACCGGAGATGCTAGTTGCACCACCTGCCATGCTAAATCCTTAACCAGAGAACATGCTCGGGATGGGCGTACAGATCAAAATAATAATGCCATAACTTGCAATACATGTCACAAAAGTTCTAATCCTAAAGTTGTAAAAGCAATAGCTGATAAAAATACAGCATGTTCTTCATGCCATACTAACCTTGATCATGAATCATTGCACACTTCACAGCTTGAAGACAACTGTTCTGGCTGTCATAACAAAGTCTTGAGCACAGAGCATGTTAAAAGAGGTCAAACCTGCGATACCTGCCATAAGAGCACAGATCAAAAAGTCATTACTGCCATCACAAACAAGGATAAAACATGCTCAGCCTGTCACGAAAATCCAGGGCATGAAGGAAATCATGATGCATGTACAAAATGCCATAGTGAGGGTTCATCCTATAATAAGTAAAATATTTATTGATACGAAACCAAGATCATAGATTAATAATCCATTTGTATTTGAAGATATTTTTTTGGAAAATAGAGATGTCTTATGAATTCCTTAATCGCTACAATTTTAACTTGTATAATCGATTTGGTAAGGGCAATTTTGCTCTTACCATTTTTTTCGCCTAAAACTCTAATTTAATTGAAATATAGTTTTCTAGCCCATACTCCTTAAAGCTAATTTTGATAAATTCTTGGGTCAAATTCCACCTGTGAAAATAAGTTTAAAAAAGCAATAAAAATCGTCAAATTCTTAGTTAGTTGAGAAGGAATAATTTACAAGGTAAAGAAAACGAATGTACATATTTCTGTTACTGCAATGTCAAAAGAGTTATGAATTTTAGACGTTTTTTGCGTTCATACTGCGGGTAAAATTGGACTACAATAAATATATATTCATAGTAATTAACGTAAAAGTTAGACAATAGTTTTAAAGCAAAGAAAAGAGATGACTCTTTTATGAAACGAACAAATTATATAAGACACCTTACAGTATACCTTTTTATATTAATCATTTTTTTGTGTTCTTTCTTGTATCCTTTTCCATCTGATATTGATCAAGCTGCAGAAACATCCTTTAGTTTTGAGGTTACAAATCCAACCGTTAATGAGAATTTTAAAAATAAAAATCTCCAATTTTCTGGAACCTACACATTAGATACAAATACTGACCCTAATGCAAAATTATCTGTAACGATCACGGATACTACCGATCCAACAAATCCTGTGGTTATCCCCTCAGATACGATGATTATTTCTGATAATGCATGGTCATTTAGTAAAGATTTCACTGATGGGCATTAGGCGGAAACTTTATAAAAGATAAAACAAAAAGCCCAGTTGACCAAGATAATACAGTTAATTATTGTATGGCTTGCCATGATGGAACGACTGCTACAAGAGTCGAGACAGGTGAAACAATGAGAATTGCTTCAAAAGTAGATAATATGGATGTATCAACAAGTTCAAAACACGATGAATTTCTTGATTCCAAACATCTAGCCAATCAAGGATCCTGTTCCTCTTGTCATGATCCGCATTTGCTTTGGACAAAAGATAATCCTAATATGTTAAAGGATCACTTTGTTTTGATCATACGGGCATTGAGGGCGCTCCCCAAGACCCAGCCGAAATTGATAGAGATAATACGCTATGTGAAAATTGCCATGATGATAAAACTGGAATGTATGAGGATTCTGCTGGAGTAACGTACGACATTTTCCATTACAGAAAAAGTACAACTAGATTAGGAGATATTTCAGATAATGAGTTATGCCTCCGTTGTCATAATGCAGATAAGGTTCAAAAAGGTGAAGTTCAATCAGATATTCAACCCTTATATATAAAAACCAGTTCAAAACATAACTTTGCAGCCCTTGATGGCAGTAATGTAACTGGTCCATTACCTTGTGCTGAATGTCATGAAACACATAGTTCTAGCAATATTAAATTATTAAAAAATAAGTTAGGTCAAGAAAATCAAGATGGTGATTTTTCTGCCCCCTCAGGTGGATGGAATAATGATGCAGAAAAACAATTCTGCATGAAATGCCATAATGGTACTACCGCTGTTTATGGTGTTGTAGGAATAGCAGTTGATGATAATCATGACTTAGTTAATGACCCTAATTACCCTAATGATCTAACCAAAAAAATACATTTAGCTTGTTCAAAATGCCATGGTGGTACATCACAATCATTTATCGAAGCGGCCCATGCTCCACAGGCATCAACGGAATCTCCGTCACCATAAAGAAACGAGAGGAATTTACCTCTCGTTTTTATTTATATTCCAATATTAACGAATACTAAGTCAATATTCTTCCTTTGATTCAATGATTTTGCTGAATGTCCTTTATCCTTAAATCAATTCTTTTTTATCCATCTAAAATACAAAAAAAATGTATCCATCCTATCTCTATTTTTCGCGAAAAAAAAAAACTGAGAAGGCTCATCCCTCTCAGTTTCATTTGTTTTTCACCCAATCATTGAGTCCATCAATCTTCCTCCACAGATGCAAATGCCCAAAAGCATAAATAATCGCCTCATTCTCATCTCCCCACCCGTAATAATCTGGCTGTTGATCTGGAACTCGTTTTTTCCCTGTAAGAAAGGCAATCACATACTTGTTCTGTTTCTTCGCTGCTTTTAATAAAGTTGCTGCTTTTGAAGTGAATCCTTTTTCAAGTAACTCAAGCAAAACCTTATTGTATAAGCCTTGGGCTGTCCCTTCATCATGCTGCTTAAGCAGGCTTTGCGCCTTTTTCAATTCTCCTTGATCAACATAAGCAACGAACAAAAAGTCACGAACTCCTTGGTTGTCGTTTGGATTCAGTTCAAGCAGCTCTTCGTAGTGCTTTGTTGCCTCGTTTATTTTTCCTATATTGTACAAGGCCTCGGCATAATAAAGTTTTGCCCGCATAAACGGTCTTGTCTCGATTAGTCCCCAGAAATGGCCTTTGTTTTTCATAAAAAAGGCTTTACCCAATTCCTTTTGCCCTAGCAACATTCCTTTTTCATACATTTTGGCAGCTTTTTCAACGCTACCCGCCACCTCCGCAAGGATATTATAGGCATCTACACAATCCGAATTTAGTTTTAGAGCCTCTTCAGCAAGCTTGTAGCGCTGTTTCCCCACTGCTTCAAAGGCATCATAAATTAAATCTTGGGCGCGCTCTTCGTTACCCTTCGGAAGTACTTTTTGAGGAGCATTTAGCCGTTGATTTAAAAATTGATTGATTTCATCGATGCTTTCAAAGTTTTCCCCCTGAAGTTCTGTGATTGCCTCCTGCATAGCCCTCTCCGTCACCATTGGTCCCTGTTGAGGATTGAATTGGACAACGGGGGCTTTGACACCATTTGGAGCATCATAAAAGCTCCTTAGGAGATCCGTTATTTCATCAGACAAAACACTCTCAAGTTCCTTAAACGCCGATGAAACGGAACCAGCTGAAACCCCGTATTGCTCCCCAAGCTCTTTTTGTGTATAGCTTAATCCCATCGGCACAAGCGTTGTCACTAAATAATGAATTGCTGCTGCATAGATGTTGGGATTTTGAATCCTCTTTTCTCTTTTCTGGCAAAATTGGAACCAAAGAATAGTCCCAGTTTCCACTAGCAATTCCGAATCATCAAGGGTTTCAAATTTATTTTTAAAGATACCTGCCACTTCTTGATAGATGGGCGCTGGCCAGTCCAAGCTATCAAGATCAACGCTTTGGCCCACCATTGGAAGTTCACTCAATACCTCAATAAAAAAGTCCGTTAAATACTCCTGCGGTAAATCATACCCAGCGTCGACACTGCTTCTTTCGATAAAATCAACCGCTTGTTCAACAGGTATATCAGTCAAATCAAGCGGGCCTGGGAAAAAGACATAGTTCTGATCGTAAGGCAGCAGTAAACCAACAAAGAATGAACCCATTTCAACAGGAAAATGCTCTGTAACCATATACGCTTCGATGATTTCTGAAGTAAAAACATCCATTACTGAAAGTTTATTATTTTCAACACCGATAATCTTCCCGGCTATCACCTTTGGATTAACCCATGTTTGTAAAATTCCCCTCAACTTCGGACGCTTAATTCTTCTCCCTTCAATAGCAATAAATTTCTCCAGAATAGTTTCCCCATCCTCCAACTGTTCAAATAAACTAAACCAGATAGTATGAATCATTTCATAGAATTCTCTACTTTGTTCTTCGGCGATAACCATTACTTCTTGAAGATCCTCAAAATCTTCTTCAATTTCGACACCATAATGATCCATAGCAAAATAGAGAATTCGCTTTTGCAAATCATCGATTTCACTCTCAATTATATGCGTGATCGAAATAGCCTCATTTGCCCCACAACACTTCTTAAATTTTTTCCCACTCCCACAAGGACAAGGATCATTCCGACTAACTTTTTCATTCATTTTGCAACCCCTCCAACCATTCCTCTTTTTCTCTTTCCCTTATTAATATTCCAAGGCAAACCACTCATCACGAATACCTAATTCCAAAAGGGTATCTTTGAATCTACGAAACGGTTTAGACTTTCTCAATGCTTGAAATAGCATATTACTTTTTCGATCATCATCAACACTATCCGCAAACTGTTCCATCAACCGAAAAGACTCAAAAGTTGAAATTAAAGGAATCAGTTCATACCGTTCACAATTTTCCTCATCATCCCAGTCAATCTCCGACTCAGCCGTTTCATCATCTTCCCAATCGTAAACAATTGGCTTCTCTTTCACATCATAATAAGCTTCATCCATATCGTTCAATAAATAGGTATCAATCAATTGGTCTAGTAGATTTAGATTCACACAACTTCATTCCTTTATATAGTAGCATTTTTGACAGATTCATATGAAATAATACGCTGTTTTGGGGTTATGAAAAAACTTTATGAGGAGCATTTTAAAGAGGTTGGGGGGAAAATTGGAGAATTCAAATTAAAAAGGGTATGATTCATAATTCCATTCGAATCATTCCCGCTATGGCTCAGGAAAAATATCACTCATTTTAATCTCAAATTCCAGAAAAACATTCGAATTGAATACGTCTTTTTCATTATAAATTTTTGGTATTGCAAACTTTCTACTTTCTTCAAGGATATACTGCTCTACAACCTTCTCATTGGGGTAAATTATGAGAACTTTTTTAGGCGAAGAATGACACTCTTTATACGAAAAATGAAGCATTTTATACGAAGATTCCCCTTCTTTATTCGAGGAAAAATCTTTCAAATAAACTCCAAACAACAAAATAAACACAGCCCCAATTCAGAATCGGAGCTGCGTTTTAAAATACAGAACTCGAACATTTAGTGCTCAAGTCCTGTAAATATCTCACTATTAATGTGCTTCAATTAAGCCGTAGCGGCCATCTTTACGTTTGTACACTACATTTGTTTGGTGAGTGTTAGCGTTTGTGAAAACGTAGAAGTTGTGGCCTAGCATGTTCATTTGCAGAATCGCTTCTTCACTATCCATTGGTTTAAGGTCGAAGCGCTTTGTACGCACTAACTCTAAATCATCCTCTTCAAACTCATGCGAATCGGAACTTTCTACAGAAGTTGTGAACATATTAACAAAATCGCCTTTTTCACGGAATTTACGGTTTACCTTTGTTTTATGCTTGCGGATTTGACGTTCAAGCTTGTCAATGATCAAATCGATCCCTGCATACATATCATCATTAGTTTCCTCAGCACGTAACACAAGCTGTGGAAGTGGAATTGTTACTTCTACTTTTGAAGTTTTATCTTGATTAAATCTCAAATTCACATTCACGTTTGCCTCAGGCGTTTCAGTAAAATAACGCTCCAATTTAGCAACTTTCTTCTCTACATACTCTCGAATTGCTGGAGTTACCTCAATGTTTTCACCTCGAACGTTATAATTCATAAGTGAACTCCTCCTTTTGATAAGACTATGTATATACATTCTATTTTACCCAACCATATTCCTGCTAATCCTCTTAAAAACTTTGTCGAATTTTTGACAATAACACAGGGAGAATAGTGACAAACTTCGACAAGGCTATTAAACCCAAGTGGAGAAGGTTCCCGAACACCCAAATAGCCAACAATAGGTCAAACTTTGACCATAGGATTTATATGTTTTTAAAGTAGGTGGGATACTAATTTATTATATGAGATCCCGTCTTATTTTATACAAAGACACAAAAACCGCCCTTCCAGACGGCTTTATTAGTTAATTTTTCTTATCGTAAAATACCCCACCCGATGAAATGTTCTCATATGGGTTTGTATATTTTTGATTTGATTCCTTTTTTGCGTGTAAATCTTTAATATCCTTTTGAATCAATAATTTTTCACGTTCAAGAAGCAGTGTAAGCTTTTTATTCAAATCAACTAAATGCTTTCCCAATTCCATTTCTTGATCCGTATAAGGCTCAGAAAGTACATTTATTTCTTTTTCCCGCTTCTCCAAAAGGTCGTTAATAACTTTGATCTTCTCATCACGATCTACTTCAGGCTTATTTTCGAGTAAATCAAGAAGTTCGACAGTATAATCATAAATGGCTTGAACTTTGTTCACTAAGCCTGACCGCCTTGGGCATATTGCTTCTGACGGTTAATTTGAATAACTTGCTTCCACGTATCACGAAAATCAGCAATAAATTCTTCAACTTCATCAAGGATTGACACATCATTCTTAATATTAGCTTCAATCAGTCTCCTATTTAGATAATCGTATAATGAAAGCAAATCTTTAGAAATAGGCTGATCTAAATTCAATGTTACCATCAATTCCTGTATGATTTTTTGTGCCTTCAGAAGGTTCGTATTTTTAACTTCAATATTTTTTTCCACAATAGCACTTTTTGCTAGACGAATAAATTTCAAGCATCCATTATAAAGCATTAATGTTAACTCGCCCGGAGAGGCCGTGTTAACCGAGTTTTGTTGGTACGATTGATAGGGATTGTTCATTGCCATTCATGACACTCCTTAAAAAATTACTGGGCTGGCTTGCAAATTTCTATGTAGCCAGAATACACTATATTTTTTTATCAACTAGAAGCCCGAGGTGCTCAGCCATATCCGCATACGTATCAAGTAGCTTTTTGGCAGGTATCTCTTTTACAACTTCATTGGTTATATCATCGACAATAGTTACATAGTACTCATTAAGCTTTTCATGAAGCTTAAATTTAATGGATGTATGTGCAGGCTGTAAGAAATCATTTAACCCCTTAACGATCTCTTTTACCTTTTCTTTTTTCTTTTGATTAACTTCCTGTGATTGCTTTTTCTCAAATTGATTCGTTGAAGCTGGTTTTTCATCCTCTTTAATTTCTTTTATCCGTACCCCTTCATTAATTGCAGTTCTTTGCTGTGTAGGAATGCCCGATGTTGAAATACTATCGATCATTTCAATCTCCCCTTGGTTTGTATCTTTATTATAATATCGGATTTAATATGAATTAAGTTAATAGTAATACTGTGGGTTAGTGAAAAAAACTACAGTACATTCACTGTAGTCATCCATTAAGTATAGATATTAATCAACATTCCCTTAATTTCTCCAACTAGACCCAATAGATCAAGACTACCTTGCTCTTTATCTAGGACGGTATTGGTCAAATCAACCAGCTTTTTGTCGACTTCTTTCACAAGCTTGTATGCTTTTGCAGATCCACGATAGTTAAATCCGCGGTGTTCCTGTAGATCTAGACCATTTTTCACAGCATTATCTAAAAATCCTTTGACTAATTTCTTATACTTACGCAAGTTTTCAATGGTTCTTGATTCCACAAGTTTGCTACCCTGATTTTCAATTTCCAGCATTTTTTGATTAAGAGCATCAAGTGAAATGTCAGATCGCTTTTTATCCATGACGGAATTAAAGGAAATTGAATCCTGGGATGTTGTTTCCTTTAATCCAAGTCTCAAAAAAGAGGTTTTATTAACGCCTTGTACTTCCATTTTTACACCTCGAAAGTAAACTTTTTTTATAATCTTTTATTAATAGGCTTCGTCCATTTTTTCAAGTAAGATAAAAACTTCCGCAATCACTTCGTACAGCTGTGGTGGAACCGAGTCACCCAAATCAATTTGCAGCAGGTTTTGGATCAGCGTTGAATCCTCTTGAAGATGAATATTATTTTTCTTCGCCGCCTCAATAATTTTTTGGGCAACATAGCCTGTTCCGTGCGCGACAACTGTCGGAGTATTCCCCTGGCCTTTATCATATTTTATCACAGCAGCAGAAGGACCGTTCATTTGCTTGCGATTTTTCGAATTAAAATAGTGGCTAGTCATATGGAAAAATCAAACCCCTTTTCCTTTTTATCTTCAACTGGCTTTTCTGCCTGAACCATCTTGGCTTCTGTTTTTACTGAAAATGGCTTATATTGGATGGTCCCAACCTTGTAGCCAATTTCCTGCAATCGATCCCTGGCAGAATCCGTTAACGGCTTAATTATCTTCTGAAGAGTCTCTCGGTTATTTTTAATAGTAATTGATAAATTTCGGTTCACAGCAGAAATTTGGATCCCCACATCACCTAGCTTTTTTGTTTCAAGCACAAAATACAAGCTACAATTCTCCCAATCAATCTTTTCGCTCTTCTTTTGTGAATTGACAAAGATTTTTACATTTTCAACTTGCTTATTTAAAAGGGTTGGAATCTGAAGAATCACATTCTGTACACCTGATGTATCCTGTTTGTTTAACAATTGCTGACCAGTAATGTTGGCTAAAGCTTGGACGACTTTAGATTGACTGTCATTCGTTTCTGCCATCTTCACCAAGATTGACTTTAAATTTTGGGGAATTTCCTGATTATCCACCATTGAGCGAGCTACATCTACCTCATGTGTTAAACCCATCCCTTTTAATTTTTCAAAAATTCCTCTTGCACCGGATTCATGATCAAGAGAAAGCTGAATCACTTTTTCTAGCATCGATTTCGATGTTAACTGTTCTTGCTCTGAAACAAAATGCTTTACCCTACTATCTGACGGGTTAAACGTCATCTTTTCCAGTCCTGCCTTTACCTCTTTCACAATCTGATTAGCTTCATCAAAATTACCTTTACTTAGCAAATTGTTTGCTTCAGCCAACCTCGAGCTTGCCACCAATACTTTTTTCTCTGTATCCATATCGGTGTAAAGCATGAAGTCTCCTTTTAAAATAGCTTTATCTAAGTTGTTAATCGTTGCCTCTAGGATTTGCTGGGCTGGTACAGCACTTTTTGTATTAATCAAACTCGTTGTTGCCTCTAAATTCCGACTCATATCCTGCGTTACTTGCCTAAAATCCAGTGACATTTGTGAGAACTTTTTTGTTATTTCAGTAACTAATACATTTTTTGAATCTAACGGGAGCAACTGAACAGCTTCATTCATTAAATACTGTTCAGCCATTTTTTGATGCTGTGGATTAGCATCCGCTAGCATATATCTAGCATTCTCTAAATCTCCCATAGCCTTAGGTTCTTGAATGAAACTTTGAAGAGCACTTCCTAATTTCTCTGTACCAATTTGCTCAAGCTTTTGTGCTTCTTGAATAGCAAGATTAATCTTATCTTTAAGCTCCGTAGGCATTTCCTTTGTTTGAAGTATGGCGCTAATAGAGGAAAGATTCGATTCCTGCTGAACAGCTTCTTTAATATCAATAGAGCCCTCAAAATCGGAAAGGGCCTGCATAATACGTTCCTTGCCTGCCAACTGAATTTGCAAGGCTTTTTTAATATCCGTAGCTAAATTTAAATTTTCACCTTGAGCAATAGGCGTTTGAAAATCGATAACACCTTCCATCAAGTCTGACAATGACTCCGTGAGAGTATCACCATGTAAAGCTATATTAACAGCATTCAGTTGAACCTTCGTAAATTCAATATTTTTCTGTTGCATGATTTTAATTGTTTCTAGCTTCTCAGCTTGCGTACCTGAATCATTTTTTAAAAAATCCTGTAAATTAACAAGAGAATCCTTCGAAACACTTCCACCATTTGAAAAGATTTGCTTAACCGCTTCTCTCAATTCCGTATGGGTGCTAGGATCAAAGCCCAATCTTGAAAGTAAGGTATCCACTGTTTTTGATAGAGTTTCTGTAGGTGTGTCCTTAATTGGCCTTACCACCATTTGCCCCTTTTCGTTCAGCTTAGCTACCTCTACAAATACACGGTCTCCCGCCGGAATGGGACCATCAAACGTAACCGCAACTTGCTGCCCCTTCCAAACCACCTTCGCTTCGTTATCAGCCATCCTCTCCTTAATGGTAACCTGGCTAACATCCCCTTTCTTAATAGAAAGTGCGCCATCCTTTAATTGAAATTTCGACTGAAGGCCGATACCTAGATTCATAACTTCCATATCAACACACCCTATATAAAACTTGTCTACTATTAATATCGGAAAATATTTAATGATTTCAAATGGAGAAAAATGACTATTACTGTGTGCAGAGCCATTCATAGAAAAAAAGCCAACTTGGGTAAATCCCAAATAGGCAAATTTTGTGGTTTTTTTATGTCCTTCTTGTATTTACTTTAACAGACTATTATATTAATCCTTCGATAAATTCAATTTTTATCCTTTTATATCTATATTCCCACCTAAATGAGGCTGTGTTGCATGTTGCAGAGCTTGTACGTTGTCCTCTCCCATCAACTTGTTAAGGAATAGAGCACTTCCTTCTGCTTGATTCATTGCTATCTTCATAACAGATAATGAAGCTTGTTCCTGAAGCTGTACTTGGCTTAATGCCATTGACATTAATGCTACATCCATGAAAAACACCACCATTCTTTTTCTAATTAATTAAGTATCTATGAAATAGGAATCTTCGAGTCATAACTCGTGCCCATCCTTAAAAAAGAAGAGCAAATCACATATTGTGAATAGCTCCCCTACTTGTACTTTAAAAATCTAACTAGCAACTGAACTATGAGGTCCTATTTACCTCCACCAAGCATCGAAGCTAAGGATGTACTTTGCGAATTAGCTTGATTCATCGCTTGTTCCATGGCTGTAAACTGACGATAATAGCGATCTTCCACTTGTTGCATTCGAGTTTCGAAAGTAGAAATACTTGTATCTAAATCATTTATACTTTTTCCAATCGTAAACTGTTGATTTGTAGAGTATGAGTTACCTGCCCGTTGTGTAATTGAAGTCATAGCACTATTGGCAGAATCATAGAGTCGCTGAGCGATCCCTTGCTGACTCGATGAAATACCTGTGCTATTAAATAACTTCTCAACTGAACTTGGGTCATCTTGAAGGGCTTGACGTAATTTAGACTCATCTAAATACAGTTTCCCACCCTCTAAATAGTTTGGAGAAGTCGTAATTCCAATCGCTGACATTCCATTATATTTGGAATTGATATCTGGATTCGAGACCGAAGTATTAAAATTACTTCGCATTTTATCAAGAACACTTGATAGGATAGAATCACGTCGCAACATCCCACTTTTCGCATTCGTCGTCCATTGTTCTTGTTGCGTATCAGACAACTGCTGCTTTTGATCATCTGTTAGCGGTGGATAGTTCTTATATCTTGTTTCTTGGACCTTATCTTTAATTTTTCCAATCAATGTATTATAACTATCTACAAATTTTTTGATGTTATCAACTGTTGTATCGATGTTGTTACTCACACCAATGTTCACAGCTGTTGTAAATGTATCCTTAAGAGTAATCGAAACACCACTCATATCAAAAGTATTCGTTGTCCTCTCAGTGGCCAATCCATTTATGGTAAACGTAGCATTATCTCCACCAGTTTCAGCATTACTAAGTCCTAAAACACTCGTTAAGAATGATGACGATGGTGAGCTCATATCCATTTCTACACCTGAGGGATTGTAGTTACCGGTCTCTTTACGAGTCATACTAACTTTGTCAGAAAAAGTATCATAGAACGCAGATACTCCTAGAGTGGAATCATTTAGTTTTTGTAAAACTTGATTCAAGGATTCAGTACCTTGAATATTAAAATTTTCCTTCATAACTCCTTTTGAGGTATTCGTTGACATCCCAAAAGAGAAATAGTTTTGCTTATACGTTGCAGTTATCGTCGTATTAGCAGCAACATCATTTGTCATTGATATCTTACCAGTTTCCAAGTCAATGGTTCCAACAACTGCATTGCTGTTACCAGTATCTAAAAGTTGTCGTACATTTGGATACGTAGTATCCGTAGCGGTTGTATTAATACTTAAATTTTGAATATTTCCGTTGTGGTCATCGAGATTAATGGTTGCTGAATTATCTACAATTGCACCCTTACTTAATTGAATCGTTTTAGTGGCTGAGGTTGGTGTAATTGTATCAACCTTTTTATCTGCAATATAGCTTACACTAATCGTACTTCCGACTGATAAAGGGGCTGCAAACGTTAGTTTGCCCGTATTATCAATTGAAAATTCATTGGGATTGGCTGGTGATGCTGGGTTATAGGTATATGTTGTCCCATTCACTTTCACACTTGTATTAGTTAAGTCTGTAACAGCTAGATTATTAGGATTGCCAGCAGGTAAAACATTATACTGGGTAGCTGTACCATCTGTAACCGTAATTGATGTTGCTTCAACACTCCCAGGTTTCCAAGTAATCGAAGAAGATTGTTGATAATTACTTTGATTAGCAAAGATTGATTTTGAAGGATCAATTTTAACAGCCCCAGAAATAGTGTTACCCGCAATTGTGGCTGCAGAAGCTAACTTACTTACTGCTGATATAGAATAGGATGTATTCCCTGCCGACGTGGAAGCAGTTGCAGAAACTTTAGTATCATCACTAGAAGTTATTGTTTTTGTGCGATACGTTGAGGTAAGCTTCATGTTAAACGCATCGGTACGGAAAGAAAGAAGTAGTGTATTCATGGAACGATAATCATCTCGTTGCCATTCCAATACTTGCTTATTCTGTTTTAATTTATCTAATGGTAAGCGTTCAGCTGTCATTAGTTTGCTCACCATGCTATCAATATCCAACCCACTAGAAAAACCACTAATCCGAATAGGACTGGTCATAATGGTCACCATCCTTTATTTTTTCTTATATGTCTAATGAAAAACTTCTGTGTTTTTAGTAAATCCTTAAAAAGCTAAATAAATATTATCTTCCCCTATTGAATTCCGAACTTTATTCTACTAATTATATCGGAACCTTTTAAAATCTTTTAAGAAAAATCTAGTAATTCTAGAAAAATAGGTAGATAATATCATTTTTGGCTTCGATTTTATCCAAAAACCTTCAAGCAAAAAAGAATTTATTATTTTGCATGTGAAAAATTACCTAATTTGGTCGATATAATAATAAATAGCTTATAAGTGAGGTGAACTCTTTTGCGGCTTAATAGCCAATTTGAAAATAAATTTTTTGATAATAGACGTTCTAAGATTACTGGAAAACTTCAAAAGGCCATTCGAAATGTTTCATCTGGTCTAAAAGTACTGGGGGCAGCAGATAATCCTGCTGGATTATCTATTTCTGAAACAACTAGGTCCCAAATTAGGGGATTAGCACAAGCTCAGCGCAATATTCAAGATGGTATGGCATTCCTAAAAACGACTGAAGATGGATTAATGAAGACAAATGAAGATATCCAACGATTATATGAAGTATCCATTATGGCTTCAAATGATACAATGGATAACTCCAGTCGGTTAGAGGTACAAGGAGAAGTAGATGGGCTCCTTACTTCCATCCAACAAACTGCAGAAACTGTTCAGTTTAATACTCGAAATCTTTTAGGCCCAGAGACTAGACCAGATAAACAAAAAGATATTTCTATTCAGAGTGGGCCAAATTCTAACGGGAGCATGACGTTGGAGTTGATGGACATCACAACTGGAAGTCTTGGTCTAGCAAACGCATCGGTTGAAACAAGGGAAAATGCAGTGGAACTTATGAAAACCTCAAAAAATGCGATTTCCAACATTGCAGGGTACCTGTCAAAGATAGGATCACAATATTCCAGTCTTGAAAATAATCTTAATAACTCACTAACTTTGCAAAATAGTTTAACAACAATAGAAGCGAATATTCGTGATTCCGATATAGGGAAAGAAGTAATGAACCTAACAATAAATAAATTACTATTAGACGGAATAAATACTTTACATAAATATTCGGATGATCAAAGGCAGAATTTTGAGAAGGTTTTGTTTGAGTAGAATATAGGCTTGTTTGAAAGAATCCTTAATATTATTTTAGAGAAATTTAAAAGGGTGACACACTACTAATGGTAGCGGGTCACCCTTTTTTTAATAAATGATTAATTAGGGCCATCTATTTAAACCTGTCATTTCTTTTTTTGTTAATTTTCAATCAGGTAAAAAAGTGCTTGACTGTCCAAATAGTAGATTTAAAAATCCTCTTTACTATCCATACATGAATGTTTCTTAAAGAAGCTCCCAATTCAAAGGAGTTCCCTTTTTAAGGTCCAATTTGCATGTATTCCCCAAAATCTTCTCATAATACTTTGGTGCTAACCCATAGCCTGGACGAATTACTTTGAGATTATCTTTTGTAAATATCTCTCCTTGCTTAATATCTTCACTAATATAAATAGATCTTCTATACTTTAATGATGCCTCTTCCTGCTTTGTCGCACCATAACGAATTGACCCTAGAGCTTCCCATGCCTGTTTTGTCTCAATAACTAATGATTTCATTTCAGCTGGCTCCATTGAGAATGATGCATCAACTCCACCATCTTCTCGACTAAGTGTAAAATGTTTTTCAATAATGTTGGCTCCTAATGCCACACTTGCCACTGCTACACCAGTTCCCATAGTATGATCTGATAGTCCTACTATACAGTTAAACAATTCTCTCATATGAGGAATTGTCTTTAAATTCGTATTTTTCGGAGTTGCTGGGTATGTACTTGTACACTTTAATAAAACTAAATCTTTGCAGCCTGCTTCTCGTGCAGTTCGTATGGTCTCGTCTAGCTCTGAAACTGTTGCCATTCCAGTTGAAATTATCATCGGCTTTCCCGTGGCTGCAACTTTCTTGATCAATGGGATATCATTATTTTCAAAAGAAGCAATTTTATAAAAAGGCATATCAAGTTCTTCTAAAAAATCCACTGCTGTCTCATCAAAAGGCGTACTAAATGGAATCATTCCTAACTCTCTACATTTATCAAAGATTGGTTTATGCCATTCCCATGGTGTATAGGCTTGTTTATATAATTTATATAATGAATTCCCTTCCCAAAGACTATTTGGGTCATCAATATAAAAATCCCCACTTTTTAGATTTAGTGTCATAGTATCTGCCGTATAGGTTTGAATTTTTAATGCATGTGCACCCGTTTTGGCTGCTTCCTCAACAATCTTTAAAGCGCGGTCCAATGATTGATTATGATTTCCTGACATTTCAGCAATAATAAATGGAGGATGATTGGATCCAACCATTCTTCCTCCGAGATTTATTTCATTCATAGAATCACATCCTTTTTAAAATAATAATTTCTTTTGCTCTTCCCACTGTTTTTTAGAGATTTCATAACTTACTACATCAATAAATTCATTATTTCGGATAATATTATTTTGTAGAAGTCCTTTATTAACAAACCCTAATTTTTTATGAAATTGTTGGCTTATCTCATTAAACGATAATACTTCTCCAATAACCTTCATCATATTCAATGAATAAAAGGCATAGTCTAGAGCTAAACTCCCCATTATCGTGCCAGACCCTTTAGGGGAATTTTTTTCACCAATATAAAATCCCCATACACATGTTTGACTTTGACTGTTGGTATTTTTAAAGGACACTAAACCTATTGGATTTTCCTCATAAAAAAATAGACGATATAACTCATTTTGATTCTGGAGTATATTTTCAAACCATTGACAATGGGTTTCGTAAGGAATAGGTTGATCATTATACATATTACTGCGAATGGAATTCATATTTCTCCAATTATAAATAATATCTTTACTGTTCCCCTCTAATTTCCTTAATGAATAATTCATTCAAATCTTTCCAATCTTATTAATTCTTTAATCATATATTGTTGATTCTCAAAATTCCCTTTTAATAACCCAATAGATCTTTCTGACATTTTCAATCTTTCATTTTTATCTTCAATTAAGACTTTTATATTATGAGTTAACTCTTCTTGTGTTACAAAGTCTTTTGGGCCGAGATATTTAATTATTTTTTTATTACCTAAGGTTTTACTAATCAGTTCTTGATTTTCTGCAATACTTGACACAATTGAAGGCAATCCAAGATAGCACCGTTCCCAAGTAGTTGTGCCACCAGCACCAATTGATAAATCAGCATGGTACATTAATTCGGCCATGTTATTCACCTGACAATGAAAATGTAAGAATTCATAACTCGCGCAAGTCAATTTAATCTCTTTTTTGTTAAGATTGGACTGTCCTACAACAACATCAACATGGATATCATTTCGGCTTAGTGCTAAAAAGGCTTTCAGCGCTTTACCTGTTTCATTAGTTGGATCTGTTCCACCATAGAATATAAATATTCGCCTTACATCTCCATTGCGATTTTTCAAGTTACTAAATTTAGAATAAAATTCATCTCGTAATAATACATAACTCGGTCCTAGAAACATTTTACAATGAGTAGGAACTAGCGAAGAGTATCGATTTTGGTAATTATCAAAGTAGTTTTGATCTAATAAATAATCACAATCATGTTTCCGATCTGCTAAATCGTCAATAACCATCATTTTCTTGGTTAAAGCCTTAATGTTTCTTTCCCACTGTTCATTTATCCCGTAATGGTCAACAATTAATAAATCAACAGGATGGCCCTTTAATATATGTTTTGTTTGTTCTAAATCCCTACATTGTGGGACACCTAACCATTGGGATTGTGATATTGGAAGTATATTATTTTCATTAGGAAACGGAAGCCTTAATACCTTGAATCCATTTTTCTCTATGACATCACATAAATGACCTTTAAGTTCACGACTTACAAAAGTGACATTTACACCATTTTCATATAATCTCCCTGCAAGGGTTAAACATCTCATGACATGCCCTATTCCCATGTCAATTGAAGCATCAACACGTATATATACATTCATAAATTATCACTCATATTTTCAAGTTTACTTTTCATTTAATTTTTTTTGTTCAATATGTGAATTAATGAATAACCATTCCGGATTTTCTTGCATGACATCAATAATGTCTCTGAGTGTAAAATATTTATTATCTCTTTTTAAAAGTTCCTTAATTAATTGATCAACTAATTTAAAATCTTCCTCCGTATCAACAGTTAAGCGGTATTTACTTAAATCCAAATCATTTTTAACGTAACCTAAATTAAAAAGATTCGTATGCTGATATATGTAAGGAGTAACATGTTCCCGACAAACTGTATCCTTCGCTTTTTTAAAAGATTGTTCTAGAGCCTGCATGGAAAAAACTTCTACATCTAAACCACGTGGATATGATCTTTCAATCGTATTTGAAACATAATCATAGATTGGAAAGTTCTTTATGTAATGACTAATAACCTCATCAATAACGTTAGGGTCAATCAATGGACAATCTGAGGTTAATCGAACGATAATTTCAGCATGTGACTGTTGTGCTGCCTCAAAATATCTAGACAACACATCCTCCTCTGAACCTCGATAATAAGGAACTAATAACCTCCCACATAGATCAATTATTGGTTGTTCAGTATCTTTGGTTGTTGTTGCAATCACGATTTCATCAATTTGTTTTGAATTTCGCACTTGCTCTATTTGATATTCTAGCAAAGGTTTCCCTAACACTTCTTTTAAAATTTTTCCTGGTAACCTTGTCGATCCCATCCTTGCCTGAATAATAGCTATAACCTTCAATAAATCACCCTCTAATCACTTCGAATAAAGGCGAATAACCTTTGTCACCGCTTTAATAACATCCTGTACATCATCCTCTGTCATTGCTGGGAAAAGTGGTAATGTAATGATTTCTTCGTATAATTTTTCTGCATTTGGACATATACCACGCTGATAACCAAGTTTCTGATAATATGGCTGAAGATGAACAGGAATGTAATGTACATTTACACCAATATTTTCATTCAGTAATGCTTCGAAAATTTGCTTTCTACTGACTAGTAGCTTTTCTCTTTTTAATCGAATAATATATAAATGCCAACTAGAAGAGCCATCCTTAACCTGATATGGAATTTGAATGGCGTGTAGGTCTTTGAATGCGTCATTATACATGGATACATATTTCTTTCTTAGCTCCACAAATCGATCAATTTTACTCAACTGACTTATTCCAAGTGCAGCTTGTAAATCGGTCATTCGATAGTTATATCCAAGAAATTGCATCTCATAATACCATGGGCCTTCATTTCTTATCATTATATCCGGATCACGCGTGATTCCATGTGAACGGAATTGTAATAACTTCTCATAATATTCACGATTGTTCGTTGTAATTATTCCACCCTCACCAGTCGTAATATGTTTAACTGGATGGAAACTGAACATCGTCATATCACTTATAGAACCAACTTTTCTACCTTTATAGGTAGCACCTAACGCATGTGCAGCATCTTCGATAACGATAAGATTATGTTTTTTGGCAATCTCTAAAATACTGTCTAGATGCACAGGTTGCCCTGTAAAATCAACAGGAATTATAGCTTTTGTTTTTTCTGTTATTTTTTTTTCAATTTCAATTGGATCAATATTATATGTATGTTCGTCTATATCCGCAAAAACAGGCGCGCCCCCTTGATAGAGAACACAATTAGCACTTGCTGCAAATGTCATGGGTGTTGTGATGACTTCATCCCCATCGCCTATACCTGCAGCAAAGCAAGCTCCATGAAGAGCAGCTGTCCCATTTGAAAATGCCACTGCATATTTGGCTTCCACATAATCTGCTACTGCTTGTTCAAATTGGTTTATATTTGGTCCAGTAGTCAAATAATCCCCTTTTAATACCTCAACAACCGCTTGGATATCTTTGTCATCTATCCATTGTCTCCCATATGGCAAGTAGGACTCTCTTTTCATTAACATCATCTCCTAAAAAAGAGAAGAAATCGTTACATTTCTTCTACTAAAGATCTTAGCTCTTCTATCGATAACCATTCTGTATTGGTATCACTAGTATATTTAAACCACTCTGGCACACTTTTACCTTCAGTACCCATTTCATGTGACCACCAAGAAAATTCTGGTGTTATGACATAGTAACGATCAAATTCAACAGCGTGTCTGGCATCATCTTCTGTAATCATGGCCTCATGTAGTTTTTCTCCTGGGCGGATTCCTACTATTTCAATTTGGGCATTCGGATCGATTGCTTTTGCTAAATCCGTTACCTTCATACTTGGGATTTTTGGAACAAATATCTCCCCACCGCGCATTCTTCCAAGGGAATCAATAACAAACTGGACTCCTTGGTTAAGGGTAATCCAAAACCTGGTCATTCGGTCGTCTGTAATAGGTAATTTCCCAGTTGACGCCATCTTCTTAAAAAATGGAACAACACTTCCTCGACTTCCTACTACATTCCCATACCTTACAACCGCAAATCGAGTGTTTTTATCCCCGGCATAAGAGTTGGCAGCGACAAATAATTTGTCTGATGCGAGCTTTGTTGCACCATATAGATTGATTGGCGCCGCTGCTTTATCAGTACTTAATGCTATTACTTTTTCAACACCACGATCAATTGCAGCTTCAATGATATTTTGAGCACCATGAATATTTGTTTTTATAGCTTCAAATGGATTGTACTCACAGGCTCCAACATGTTTTAAAGCTGCTGCGTGAATGACAATATCAACACCATCGAATGCTCGATACAATCGGTCTTTATCTCGTACATCTCCAATAAAATAGCGAATTCTTGAATCTGTGAAGACCTGAGCCATTTCATACTGTTTTAATTCATCGCGGCTAAAAACAATGACTTTTTTTACGCCCTGTTTTAATGCCACATCAATAAATTTTTTACCGAATGAGCCTGTACCACCAGTAACTAAAACAACCTTATCTTTTAAATTCATCACATTCACCTTTATACTTTTATTTTGAGTTGAAAATATCTAAGATATTCTTAATCCTATTTTCATAGGAATGTTCCCTTTTTGGTGTGTTATAGCTATTTATTGCAATTTTCTTTCGTTTAACCTCATAATACATAGTCTCTATATTTATAAATTATTTTGGAACTATCTATTCAAAATTTACAAATTGTTGAAGACTTTTATGAATCCATCCATGGATGAATGCACCACCCTCCGTACAATTCCACAATTCTACATTTCTTATTAAAGACCTACTGTACCTTTCAAACCATTTTAAATATACAAAGAGATTTTTTGAAGTGCCTATTTTCCCCTGTTGATAGTAATCAGGTATTTTTATTAAATTTTCCATATGAACTTCACGAACTCCATGAGTGCCTTCAGCATGACTATAACCATTTGAAAAGGCAAGATCTTGTCCTACTAATGCAATTTTTTTGCATCCCATCCAGACCAATAAGTCAAGTAAACAGGTTGCTACTGAACCCCCAGTCTGTATGAGAGACTCTCCCCTCAATTCTGCTTGAAGCTCCGATTTATCAAAACCTTTTTGCCAAACAATAAATCTTGGGCCAAGGTAGTCTGCGACAGCCTTGTGATTTGCCGTTGCCAAGTAAAACAAAGACGGTTCCATATGATTGATTTTGATAAATTGCTCTTTAATATTATCCTGCGGGTCTGAAACCATGACGATATCTGGATTAATTCCGTAGTTTAATAAAGGTTGTAAGGCTGTGCCCACACATGCTAAAGTGATTGATCCTTTTTTATGAATATCCGCTAAAATTGGCAACTGTTTTGTCAATGATGGTCCTGCCGAAACCAATATAGCAGCTTTATTTCCTAACGTATCCTTCCATTGACTTATCCCTGCGTCATTTAAACTCACGTTAAGATTAAAATTATAATCAAGCTGATCAGCATGCCTTCGTATGGTCCTTAAGAACTGTACATGGTTTTCCAAAAGTTCTTTTAAAGAAGTTAGTTTTTCTGGAATTAATTCCAAGGATGGAGAATGAAGCAGTACCATTGTCTCCGGATCATCAAGAAATGGTAACAATTTAGTTCTGATTTCTATCCATTCATCCGAAACGCAAAGTTGAATTTCCCCAGCTAAATCTTGCAATCTACAACTGTTTTTCAGCCATTCTACATACTCAGGATTAAATTCCCATACCATTACTGGAATATGTGGAAAGTCCTGAATTAACTGTTTCAAATGATAACCTACTCCTAGGCCAATAACTAAAATTTTTTTAGGGGAATGCTTCTCTATTTCCCACTGGTCCACCCACCGTTTTGCTTCTTTTACAGGGTCATACTTACTATGAAGTAAAACCTCACCAGCCATTCTTTTTAGAGCAACCGTTACATGACCGCTCTTGGTTTGAATAAAATACCACTTCATATATCTATCGATGTGATATTTGTTAACCAGTCCTCCAGAACTGGGCCTACTTCGTAATCCAGCAAATCAGCTAATAAAACATAATCTCCCATTTCAAGAGCACTAACCAGCTCCCGGAAATGTTGGGTAAGCGTGCTAATTTCGATATCTTGAAGCTGTCCATTAGCCTTCACCCCAGAAATAGCCTGTAACGTCCATTCTAGTCCCTCTACAATATCTGGAACTATTTGTAGGGCAACAGCTTCATTTCCACTCTGCAGATTTTCAGCTGTATTCTGACATCCTCTAACCATTTGGGGTAAATATTCCTTTAAACTTTCTAATGTTTCAATAACAATTTCTTCCATCTTTCACTCTTCTCCTTCCTGATTGTTTTTTAAAATTTTATCCAGTATCCTTAATGTTGTTTCTACTGATTCTAAAATTCCTTTATATAAAGCATCGGATTTATTTAATATTCTTCTTGTTTGTTCTAGAGGGGTTTCATTTTGCTTCGCCTGATACTGGTGATTAACCCTAAAATTCACCGGCATAATAATGTAATGAACAATATTACTTTTCAAATATTCATTAAGTTTTCCATCGAGTTTATCTAGTCGTTTCAATATTTTCGCTTCTACTGTAACTGTTTCTCTAGAAGTACTAGAAAGAATATCGATTGCCTTTTTCGCTACTCTAACTACTTTTTGGAGATTTTCCCGTTCAGTTTCTAAACTATCTATTATTTGAGACCTATTTTCATAATCAGGGTCATAAGATTTAAACGCCTCATTAAACTCCTCATTATAATTCTTATTACAATAGGTATTAATAAACTTCTCAAATTCTAAATTTGTGATCCCTTCAAGAAAGGCTCCACCTTCAGTTGAGTTATAAATTGGTCGATTATCTCCATATTTTCGAAAAGCTGTAATCATATCCTCAAAAACTCTTTTCATACTTAAAAAAGGAAAATCACTAAGAACTTCTCCTCCATAATATCCTTTTACAGATACATACCTATTTTGTTTCACCAATTCCTCCTTTGTAACACCTTTAAAATTTGTATTACCTTCAGCATGGGTAAGGTTATTGGTATAAGCTAAATCTTGTCCAATAAAGGAAATTGGTCCTGATGTAATAATCTTTGCAATATAAAAACAGAAATTAGCAACGGAAGCTCCTCCTACAACAAAACCCAAATCTTTACCCACAGCCTTATTAATCCATGCAGATAATGTTTCATCCCCTGTATTGTATACTACCTTAAATCCTTGATGATGTTTTGGAATATCTTTATGAACCGAAAGGCTATAAAATAAAGGGATATCATCATAATTTGTATTTTTAAAATGTGCCCAATTTGCTTCTCCTCCATCTATCGAAACTACCAAATGTGGTTTTATTCCAGCTTTAAGTAGCGGATTTATCGTAGAGCCAGCAGCAATGATCAATGCTGAATTATTTTCTCTTACTTTTCTTAAATGCTCTAACTGTTTTGTTAATGACGGACCAGAAGCAGCAATAATAATTGGACAAGTAAATTTATTTTCAAATACCTTAAATGGTATGGATTTCCAGGATTCATTTAAATTATACAACATGTTTTTTTGCCATATTTTTGAAAAAACAGCAATAGTTCCAATATTTACTACACTTAATTTTACTGTTGTTGTAATAATGTCTCCAATAACTTTCACATATTGGGAATATAGTTTTTCATAATTTGGGGATACAATAAACTCTATTTGAGCCATATAATCTGAAGTGACTAAAAATTTAACTTCATCCTCTATCTGTTCTTTTTCATAGCCTACTATAAAAAAGACACGTTTATGGTCAACTAATGAACCTAAATCACATTTATCCCTAACCTCCTCAAATAATCGAATACTAGGTTCAATGATGAATAAAAAATCACTTTCTCCCATTTTTTCAAGAAGTTCTTTAGCTAAATATGAGAAACCTAAACCAAAAAGAATATGCGCATGATTTTTTTTGTAATAATGATTAGCTAATCGCTTAGCTTCCTTAACAGGGTCATGCTGACTATTTAAATAAAATCCATTATATTTAACAAATGCTAACCCACTCTTACTCTCTATTACTGAAATATCTTCATTCGAACTTTTTTGCTTGCCTTCTACTATAAAGATATTATTCATTCCAAATAGTCTCCTTATGCGTATATTAAGATAGGCAACCCGGTAAGGTTGCCTATCTTAGTATTAAAATCCTTGTTATTAACGGAGTAATTGAAGAACTCCCTGTGGTTGTTGGTTAGCTTGTGCTAGCATTGCTTGAGCTGCTTGAGAAAGAATTGAGTTCTTAGATTGGTTCATCATTTCTTTCGCCATATCTACGTCACGGATACGAGACTCAGCAGCTGTTAGGTTTTCAGAACTTGCATCTAAGTTAGAGATAGTGTGTTCTAAACGGTTTTGGTAAGAACCTAATTTAGAACGCTCAGTAGAAACTTTTGTAATCGCACTGTTAATGTGTGTTACGAATGAAGTGAACTTAGAGTAAGTGTTTAATGAAGCGATTGTAGCTGAAGTCAATTTTGTAGCCAATGCTGATGCATTCATATTATTAATAGTTAATGTAATAACCTGACCAGAGTTGGCACCCACTTGGAAGTGGTATGATGCTTTTTTTGCCAGAACTCCTTGAGTATTGAACTCAGTATTTGATGAAATTCTGTCAATCTCTTTCTTTAATTGCTTTAACTCATCAGTAATTGAACTACGGTCAGCAGTTACGTTAGTATCGTTAGATCCTTGTACTGCTAACTCACGCATACGTTGAAGAATATCATGAGTTTCGCTTAATCCGCCTTCAGCTGTTTGGATTAAAGAAATTCCATCTTGTGAATTTCGAGAAGCTTGATCTAATCCGCGGATTTGACCACGCATTTTTTCAGAGATTGAAAGACCTGCTGCATCGTCTCCAGCTTTGTTAATACGAAGACCTGAAGATAATTTTTCCATTGAGCTAGATTGAGCATTTGTTGCTTTGTTTAATTTGTTGTAAGTGTTTAACGCTGCAATATTGTGATTGATTTGCATTTATATTTCCTCCTTGAATTTTAAGTTCACATCCATGTGAACTGTTTAATTTAGTTTGAGAGAATAAGGTCGGCCGCCCTTATTCTCTCTTACAATAATATTATCGGTATCAAGGAGGAATAGTTTAATAGTTCAAATTAGTTTTTTGTATCTTTTTGTTATTTTTTGAGGAAATTTAGCAAACTGGAGATATCTTTTGAAGCTTGTTGGTTTTCAGTTAAGATTTGTTCGTAAATTTCGCTACGGTAGATTTCGACATGCTTAGGAGCTTTAATGCCAATTTTAACTTGATCATTTTTAGATACGATAATGGTGATTTCAATGTCATCACTAATTTTGATGGATTCACCGTTTTTTCGAGTAAGTACTAACATAGAAATCACCCTTTCTGGAATATGGGATGCTTGGTTTTATAATGTTCTTGATTTAAAATGACTTGCTTTGCTTTCTGATTGGACGTATTGATAATAATAGGAGCTTGTAGGTTGGCGGTCGTTCTTTCAAAAGGTTCCTCAATCGTTAAAATAGAAATTACCTGTACTTCCTTTTCAGTTTTTAGGCCTAATTCTTCAACTACCGAATCTTCAAGCTGGAAATCATAGGCTTGAAAAAAGTGAAATGGACTAGTAATCACAAAGGCCAAGTATTCTGTCACTACTGATTGCATAACAGAAAAAGTTTGGTCATCCGATAATGGTAGGATAATAAATTCCTTTTCCTCTAGAAAACCTGGAATTCCTTTTTCAAAGTGTAGAATGTCTTGCATATTAATTTCTATTTCACCATGATATTTTGTTTTGATTGGCATACTCTCACCATTCCTTTATATAAGTTGTTCATAATTAGTTCCGACAAATTTCAAATTATTAAAATCAATTTTTAATGACTGATATTGTTTCATATTAATTTCTACGTTTCCAGGAGTGTAATTGATTATCGGTTGCCTCATGCGACTGCTTATAATCGGCTTATGAACCTTCCAATTAATATCTACTTTTCCAGGATCATAATTAATTTGGACACTACCTTCAGTTGGCACCCAACCAATACCAAATTCATGTTCTGGGAGATATCGCTTACTTTTTGCTTGTTCAACAATAGGATTCCCACCATTTTCAATCTTCATAAGATCTTCACCTTCTTGTATGCGTCGAGCTATTCCTTCAAGCCAATCTTGACGACCCTTCTGTGCTGCTTCCTCCGTTCTTCTAGAAACACTTTTAAGATCCACATCCGCACGGGCTTTTGTTTGATCAATTGTTAACTTTGAAGGCACTTTATCTATTTGCATTTCTGCTTTAGGCTGTTGGATGCTTAAATCAGCTGGTGGTTGTTCGATTTGAAGATGATCTTTTTTGGTCTTTATTTCAATTTTAGCATATGTCGATTCCAACCTTATTTGTGGAAGTTCCATGTTCCACCTCCTAGTAAAAAAAAGCTATTCTCAAAAAGAAATAGCTTTTTATCTTAAAAAGTCCATTAAAGTAGGCTGAATAATTTTTGATCCAACACTAAGTGCAGCACGATGAACACTTTCTTGTGTCGTCATATCCATGATTACTTTCTCAATACTAGCATCCTCATTATCTGATAGCACTTGATTGGCCAAAATGTCTTGCTGACCAAGTCGATCTTCAACCATATCAAGCCGGTTTGATCGAGCTCCCAAATCAGCCCTCTCTGCAGACATCGTATCCATTACCTTATCTAGTTTTCCAAGCGATCCATCCAACCCAGAAGTATTATTTGTCTCAAGGGCAGTTTGAATATCTCCAACGACATTAAATAAGTCCTGGCTAAATACATTCCCTGGATTCACATTTGCCTTTAAATTAACCCCTTTAGAAACTTCTACTTGATAATTATTTATTAATTTTAACTGGGTAGGATCAGTTATGTTAGTCGCCACCACTGGTGGTTCCTCCTGTTCAACAGGGGGATTCATAACATCTGTTCCATGATAAATGTATCTACCAGCAACCTGTGTATTAGCTGTTTTCACCAAGTCTTGTTTTAATTGGCCTACTTCAACAGCAATAGCCTTTCTATCTTCAGGGCTAAGCGTACCATTTTGTCCTTCTATGACAAGTTCACGAACCCTCTGCAACCCACTATTCGCCTGATCCATCCCAGCCTCGGAATTATCCATCCATAAATGCAATTCAGACAAATTCCGCTTATATTGATCCACTGAAGTCAAGTCGGAACGATAAAACATTCCTTTCATTGCAACAACAGGGTCATCTGACGGCTTTGTAATTTTTTTACCAGTTGAAAGTTGATTTTGTAATTTACCCATTTTCAAATAGCTATCGCTCAAATTTCGAAGGGAATTGGAGGCTAACATCGATTGTGTAATACGCATATTTTTTCACCTATCTTCCACCGGTACCCATACCGTTAATAATTTTATCCAAGAGTTCATCTTGCATTGTGATCATTCTAGCTGAAGCATTGTAAGCTTGCTGAAACTGAATCATATTCGTCATTTCTTCATCCAAAGAAACAGAGCTAACTGATTGGCGTTTTTCATCAACAGCCTGTTGTAAGGAAGTGCTGTTTTGTGTTAGCCGTGTTGCCTCTTGGGACATGACGCCCATTGCACCGATTACGTTCTGGTAATAATTGCGAAAATCAGATTTTTCATTCGTTTTATAATTGAGTTTTTCATTAATGACATTCGCTAAGGCACTAACATTGGTTGCATCTCCAAGCGTTGCATTGGCAGGGTCTCTTGGAAGGTTTGTTAAAGGATCTATTCCACCTTCAGCTGTTGCAATGTTATCAAGACTATCCTTTATATCCTTTGAAATTTGAATTCGACTTGCAAAGCCAGATTGTGAAATTGTCACATTTCCACTGTCGCTAAAAAAGTCTATTTTTTCACTAGTTTTATTTGATATTTCATTTGGACTAAATCCATCTTCATGAACTTTATTAAATTCATTTGCAAACGTAAAAGCCAAACGATCAAGTTCCCCAAGCATATCGTTGTAAGTACCTGCTGCAACTGTTTTGGTAGGGTCTGTAACATCCTTTTTTTCATATCCATATGATTCAATTAGGCCCTTAAGTTTCCCCGAAGAATTCATTTGTGAAAAATCTAAACTTGTATCTTTTGTTTCGTCCATTTCCCCCGGATCACCAAGTTTAATTGTTTTCACTGTATTACTGACCCCATCATAATTAACCTTTAGTTCTTTATAGTTTGAATCACTCAAAAGAGTACCAAGTTCTGATCCGTTATCGTCAACAAGTTTAATAACTGCTTTACCCTCTACCTTCGGATCTGAATTTCCGCCAGTTTTTACATAATCAACTTTGACATTCACAAGGGAAGAAAGCTGGTCGATCAACCTATCGCGCTCATCATACAAATCATTTGGCAAATAGCCATTAGGTTCGACTCCGCCAATTTGCTCATTTATTTTATTGAGCTGGTTAAGTACTGAGTTAGCTTCTTTTACTGTTACATCGATTTGTGACTTTTGATCTTTTTGAATTGAAGAAAGCGAGTTAGATAAATAATTAAACGTATCCGCAACTGCTTCACCCCGCTGCCGAACAACTGAACGAGCACCTGAGTTCGTTGCATCAACCGACAAATCCTGTAATGATTGCCAAAATTGGTCCATTGTATTGGCTAAGCCTGAATCAGATGGCTCATTCATGATACTTTCCATCTTGCCTAGCGAATCTGCCTGTGATTGCCAATAGCCAAGCTTATTATTTTCCCCACGGTACTGAACATCAAGGAACCCTTCACGAACTCGCTGGATGGATCCTGCCTTGACACCTGTTCCCATTTGTCCCGGAATTTGTTCTCGATTCATTCCAATGCTTGGATATGCTTCGGTTTGAACAAAATTAACGCGCTGGCGTGAATAACCAGGGGTACTCGCATTGGATACGTTCTGCCCAGTTGTATATAAAGCGCTCTGCTGAGCCATCATCCCACGGCGCGCTGTTTCTAATCCCATAAAGGTTGAACTCATAATCGTTCCTCCATTTGTTATACTTTTGAGTTAAAGAGTCCCAGTGCTTGTCCCTGCTCACTGGTTTTGCCCGCAGTCGGACCATAGTTGAAATCCTCAGGCTGTGGGGCAAATAAATGTAAGGATAATTTGACAAATTGAAGTGACTGATAAATCATTTGCTGATTTAATTCATTTTTATCCTTAATTTGCGTTACGACTACAAGCAGTTCCGTTCGTAATCGATTAAGAGTTTCTTTATGAGTACCGCCTACGACCTCTAAACAATCAGAGAGCGAAGGATGATTCACTCCTGGTAAATGGGCCTCCGCAAACTTTTGTCGCTCATTTTCAAATTTATTTATAGCCGCTATATGCGCTTGCTCATCCTTGATAATTTGATTGAGGGCGTCCATGTCACCTTTTATGACGATGTCTGTTTTTTTTG
Organism: Neobacillus sp. PS3-40; assembly: GCF_030915485.1. Lineage (GTDB taxonomy): Bacteria > Bacillota > Bacilli > Bacillales > Cytobacillaceae > JAUZPL01. The sequence continues at coordinate 1,890,276 of NZ_CP133266.1, forward strand.
TCGAAAGCTCATAAAGACTCTGATGTAGCTTCAACAGCTTTTCCATCGTGTTGATTAAACTCTCAGTAGACATTACTTTCCCCCCAATCTATTACTAATTTTTCGAATAAAAATTTAAAATGCTCTTGGCTGTTTCCTTCGCGTCGACTTTATACGTACCGTTCTCAACCTGAAGCTTCAGGTCTTCCACTTTTGACTGACGCTGAGCCGATAGTTGTGATACCTGCTGCATTTCCTTCGCTGTTGAAGAAATTTCAACTTTGTCTTTTTGCTTGTTAACCGGACTTACTTGGTCAATTTTGTTCATTTGTTGTTTATACGGATTAACGCCTTGGGAACCAAATGAATTAATTTTCATCGTTCAACCCTCTCTTTCATCCCGAACCATGTCTTATACTTCTATTATCGGATAAAAAAATAAAATTGTTTAGTCTTTTGAGGAATAATAGGTTGCTTTTTCTCTTTGCATTTGATCTTGCTTACGCTTTTCTTCAGCCTGAAAACTGTTTAGGTCTCCCTTAAGTTCAGTTGTACAATTTTCACAAAGCTTTCCCTTTCGAATAGTCCGTCCACATTTGTCACAAGGATAGCCAAGATTAGGAAAATTCGCGAGTTGCAGGCGCCCTTTTTTAATAAACTTTATAATAAGTTCCTCTTTCACTTCTGTATGACCGACAACCTGGTCTATTGTTGCAGACCGGTTTTCCCGTTTACGAATAAATGTATATACCGTTTCGAAATCTACTTCTTCCTCTTTCCAGCATTTCTGGCACAGATCTCGAAATTGAGTTTTAACAAAAATATCATTGCAATTTGGGCAGTTTTCTAATTTATCCATTGAAGCATCCCCCTTTTGGAAAAGCTCACACCGTCTTTTATTATGTTAATCCCTATTATAATGCATCAACGGGCGAGAGTGATAGATTGAATAGATTCTGCTCCCGCTCCTTTTAAAAGCTTTGCAGCATGCCGGAGCGTCGAGCCTGTTGTATAAATATCGTCAATAAGTACGATCTTTTTACCCTCAATATTTATTTCGTCACAGATCTGAAAAACTTGAGAAAGATGTATCCTCTCTGCTCTAGTTTTTTTCGATTGCTTTTCAGAATGGACTCGGCTAAGAAGATGTGTAGGTAAAAATCCTGATTCAAATAAGATCGCTTCCGCTTGGTTGAAACCCCGCTCATAAAGGCGCTCATTACTTAGTGGAATCGGAACAAAAAGGTCAGCATTTAGTGCATTTAGCCTCTTTTTTATCGATTCAGCAAACACCTTCGAAATAAGATAATCGCCGCGAAACTTAAAACGTGCAATCACATCCTTTAAAAAGTCATTATACTGAAAAATAGATATATTTTTATCAAGAAAACCGCTCCACTCCTGGTCTTCCTCCCAGCGAACACAATCATGACATAAATCGCCGCTTCGAAACTGTTGCTCTAATAAGTGGAATGGACGGCTGCAAATCCGGCATGTTTTACCATGGATTTCTTCCAACTTGCCTTCACATGTAGGGCAGATAAATTTTTCTCTTTCTGAGGAGAGTAATGCGGTCCAGCCAATAATTGGAGGAATGATAGCGTAGCAAATCAGACAGTGCGGGTTCATAGATCAATCAGCCCCTTCTTAAGCGCCTCCCGATTCATCGAAACGATTTGCCTCCTAGCTTTTATCATCGCCTTTGTTTTTCCATAATGAAAAAAGGTTATCGTTCCCGTCGGATAATCAGCACTTCTCCCCGCCCGACCTCCAATTTGGACGAGGGCGCTTTCTGTGAAAATACTATCCTCAGAACCCACCACCGCCACATCAATATTCGGAAACGTAACGCCACGCTCAAGAATTGTCGTCGTAAGGAGCAATGGGATTTCATTTGTCCGCATCCGCTGGACCTTTTCTTTACGTTTCGGATCTTCAGCATGAACGGCCTCAATTCGTAAATCAAGCTGTCGAAGGATTGGGAGTGCTTTTTCCATTAATGGAATATGTGGAAAAAAGATGAGAGCCTGCTTGTCAATTTGGAGGCGGTATTGAATCCAACGAAGGATATTCGGTGGGAGCTTACCTTTTGTTAACCGTTTTTGCCAGTTTCCACACCATACGAATTGGGGAACTGGCAATGGATGGCGGTGAAAACGGGCTGGAATTGTGGTAAATGACCTTTTCCCACGAAGACACTCTCGCTGCCACTTTTCATTTGGAGTTGCGGTTAAGTAAATCATAGCTGAGTTTGGTTTTCGTGCTTGCACTGCAGCATATTGTAATGAATCTTCCACTGTAAACGGAAACGCATCAACTTCATCTAAAATAATCGTATCAAAAGCATGATAAAACCGCATGAGCTGGTGGGTGGTTGCAATAGTGAGGGGAGCATAAAGATGACGGTCATCGCTGCCACCATATAGGGAGGCAACGTTTATTTTTGGAAAGGCATTCTTGAGTCTCGGTGTTAATTCTAGGACAACATCCGTTCTTGGTGTCGCGATGCAGACTCTTTTTTGGGCAGATAAAGCGTCTTCAATTCCCTGAAAAAGAAGTTCAGTTTTACCCGCGCCACAGACAGCCCAAACTAAAAGTTCCTCATTTTGACGAATCATGTCGGCAACTTGGATCGATGCTGTCGATTGTCCATCTGACAGTTTTCCCGTCCATTCGAGGATTTTTTCAGGGTGGTCGATTCGTAGCGGTGGTCCATTCCAACCGATAAGTGGCGTACATTCACTAATCCGCCCCATCATAATACACTTACGGCAATAGAGGCACGCCTCGCCACAGCGCGCACATGGATAGGACGCAAACCATTTTGAACCTTTGTTCCCACAGCGTGAGCAGATTGGCTTTTTCCCGATGTACTCGATTCCTTTTCTATACGTAATATACCCATTTTCATAATGCATTTGAATTTCTTCGAGAGGGAATGGTAGATCATCTAGGAGAAGCTGTTTGCCAGTGAGAAGAAGTTGGAGTTCCTTGTTGTAAGGGAATGTTGGATTTAGTGGTGGTTGGGGGATGGTGGGAATTTGTGAAATACGTTGTGTAAGTTGGGAGCTACCTTTTAGCGCTACTAATTTATCTTCCATTACAATAAACCTCATTTTCCACATCCTTTCAGTTTTCTATGAATTTCTTTATATCCAGGACAGAATCCTGCTTTTTTGAAAATAGAAAATTACCTTTTTATATGTTTTATCCGCCGATTTTCAGAATTTACCCGCGGGAATTCAACTTTTACCCGCGCGTTTTTCAGTTTACCCGCGGAAAAGTCTGTTTTACCCGCGTACTTCATCAATTCCCTCAAATTTATCAGCTCAAACGCCAGTCCTTAGACTGGCGAGGTAATTAATCTTTTATATTTTGATTAAGCCCATATAATTGTGTAAAAAGAATAGGTCATCATCATGGCCCGTGTTACAATGTTTTCGACCAAGAAAACCATAAACGGAGGACATGATGATGACCCAAATCAATATTACTATAAATTTAGAAGATCTCAAAGGGAAAATTGAAAGCAGCTCTCTAGAATCACCTGTGAAAGCTTCATTATCTCTTATTTTGAATTCCTTAATGGAGAAAGAAAGAGACGAATATATTAATGCTCTTTCCCATGAAAGAACAGAAGAACGCAGAGGCTACAGAAATGGTTTTTATGAGCGTGAGCTCATTACTGGCGTTGGATCTCTAAAGTTAAAGGTTCCTCGTACTAGGGACGGTGAATTCTCTACAACTATCTTTGAAAAATACAAACGCTGCGACCAAGCACTTATCCTTTCCATGATTGAAATGGTTGTGAATGGTGTTTCTACACGTAAAGTGACTAAAATTGTAGAAGAATTATGTGGGACAAGTGTATCTAAATCACTTGTTTCCAATCTCATCAAAACAGTAGACCCAATAATTAACGACTGGAGAAACCGTCCACTTAACGTGCATTACTACCCGTATATTTACGTAGATGCCATGTACATTAAAGTTCGTGAGAACAATAAAGTAGTTTCTAAAAGTGTTCATATTGCCATTGGGGTAAGTGAAAGTGGACACAGAGAGATTATTGGCCTAAAAGTCAATCACACTGAATCCACTGATAGCTGGACATCCTTCTTTGAGTATCTAAAGTCCAGAGGACTTCAATCCCCTAAGTTGGTGATTTCTGATGCTCATGGCGGCTTAGTCACATCCATTAAAGAATCATTCTTAGGTACTTCTTGGCAGAGGTGTAGTGTTCATTTTTTAAGAAACATCATGGATACCCTGCCAAAGAAAGGTACTGCCGAAGCTCGTCAAGAACTGAAGGACCTTTTTCAAAACTCAGATATAGATGTTGTAAGGGAATTGAAAAATCGTTTTGTAGAGAAGTATCAAGATACGAAAGGCTTTTCAAAAGCGATTGAAACTTTAGAAAATGGGTTTGAAGACGCTATCCAATTTCATTCCCACCCGGTCCAGTATCATAAACACTTACGCACAACGAACATGCTTGAACGCTTAAACCAAGAGGTTCGCAGAAGAGAAAAAGTTATTCGGATCTTTACGAATGATCAGTCGGCTATCAGGATTATTGGTTCAGTATTAATAGATATTGAAGAAGATTGGAATAAAAATAATGTTCCTTATCTTAAGAAAACAAAAGAAAAGTAATAATAACACTCTATCCAAAATGAGTGGAAAGGCCTAATTTCAAATTGACATTGAGCCTCCAGCGGGCATGATGGAAAGCCAGGAAGCCAGGCGTCTAACAACACCTGGCTTGCCCTCCAGGCTATCATGCCCGCCCCTCAATGTAAATTTTAAATAAATGTAGCTCACTTTACGAATTCTTTTTTATAAGTTGAAAATCATTGTTTACACTTTTACACAATTAAATGGACTTGACTTATATTTTTCCAAAATATAGGGATATTACCCATTTAAAATCCAACCTACCACTCTATTTAAAGATCTTTCCTTTTTTACCCGCGGATTCTCGTAATTTACCCGCAGGAATTGGGAAGTTACCCGCCAATCCATTAAATGCACACATGCAAATTAATCTTTCAACTAAACTCAAAAAATTAGAAAACCCTTTTTCCTGTCCCTCTTTCTCTACTATTTTCCAAGCTGTAGTTAAAATCCTAATAGCGGCACTATTCCAGGAGGAGTTTTGGTAGAGTTTGTTCTGGGGGAAAGCTAGCCGGAGTGCAATTTGCGCAATAAAAAACGATCTTCGTCATCTGTGTTAGAATCGAAAGATCGTTCAAATTATTTCTGCAATCATTATTTACAAGAATCCTTTCATTCAAATCTTCCTATTTTCTCGGAAGATAGTTAAATTTTGTGTTTGAATACCCAGCGTCATTTTCAACGCTTTCGCCTGCCTTATTTCAATGGAATCACCTTCTTAAAGTAGGATAATAATCGATTCCAATCTTTTTATCCAGAATTTACATCTATAAATTCTGATCGTACATAAGTGGATCTACGCCTCTATCTTCACCCATCAGGGCTTGTCAATCGGCGAGTTTTTCTAACTATTTCAGTGGCCTCTCCTTCTTTCTATTGTTTTGTATATATTTAAAGGAACAGGGGAAGGGGTGTTTCTGCCTTTATCATACTAACTAACTTGTATAATGTAAATATTCAAATTATTCTGTTTTATAATGTTTTTAAAGGTTTTTCTCTCTTATTCTCGTTATTTCTACATATTTCGCATACTCTTAAAAATTTGTAAAAAACTTTGTTCATTATACTTTGCTTTTCACCAATTAAAAAACAGAAAGCCAAATTGACTCTCTGTCTTCACTCTTACTCATTCGACAAAATTCAAGCAAAAATCAACAAAATCTGGATCGTGCCTGACACCCGGTTTACTTCAATCCCCCACCGAAACCTCACGCTCACTTCTTGATGAGCTGAGCAATGTATATTGATACGTTCTAACGTCCGGGGCATTATGGTCAATAAAGGTTTTAAGTTTACCTTTGTAGATCTGAACTCCGTCCCGCTCGATTATATAGGTCTGGTTTACATGACTGCTCCATATTAAGCGAATTTCATTAGCAGAAGTCCTTGTCCCTAGGAACCGGGTAATTGTATTTCTGCTGGAAAAGGTAATGGAGAGTGGAGCCTTCACGAGTCCGAATCCAAATGAACTATCTCTACCAACAGGGCCTAAATCAACAACATTTTTATCCAAAAGGCTGCGCAGTTGAATGTTTGAATACTGCGGGAACTTTTGTTTATACAAGGCAAGTACTCCTACCACATGCGGCGTAGCCATGGAGGTGCCTGATAAATAGGCAAATTGGCCGCCTATGTAGGTGCTTAAGATATTGTCACCAGGTGCTGTCACTTCAATTTCTTTGCCGGAAGAAGAGTATTTTGCTAGTTCGTCCTGGGCTGTTACCGCCCCGACCGAGATAACAGCTGGATATTTGGCCGGATATTCTACCGTATTCGTTCCGCCTTCATTTCCAGCAGCAGCAACCACAAGTAAACCATTTTCGTAGGCTCGATTGACAGCCTCCTCAAGTGCGACAAGCGGCTCTGATTGACCTAGGCTCAAATTGATAATATCCATTTTATTTTGTATGGACCAATTGATCGCTGCAATAATATCTGAAGCGTATCCTTCACCAAATGAATTTAATACCTTTAAAGCGTACAACTGCGCATCTGGGGCAATGCCTGAAAAACCGTTCGCACCCGGTTCACCAGCGATTATTCCAGCCACATGCGTGCCGTGGCCATTATTGTCCCCATAAAAATTATTGTTTGAAAGAAAGTTATAGCCGCCATAGACCTTAATCTGTGGATTATCCCTTTGAATTCCTGTATCAATAACTCCAATTTTTACGCCTTTCCCTGTTAATCCTCCAAAGTTAGATAATGGGGCTCCGATTCTGTTAGCACCCCAATTTTTATTAACAGGATTGAAACCATTCATTTTAACCTTTATATCTTTTTCTACTAAAATAGCATGATTTTTGTTTAGCTCTTTGCTTTGTGCAGCCGAAAGCCTTGAAACATAGGAATGCGTGAATGCGAATTTTTTTATAATATTTTTCTTGTTATTTTTTATAAAATTGGCTTCTTGCTTAGTCGTTTTACCTGTACCTAGAAATGTTACAATGAACCGATTTTGATGATTATCTGCAGCCCGACTGTAGGCTGGAAAAATAGCAAAAGCAACAAGTATAGCAATAAAGAGTTTAATAGTTTTATACACAGAAATCACCACTTTTGCTAGTAATAAGTTTTACTACTATTCTACTTTGCTCGGTAAAAATAAGGAATGGTAAATACTAGGACTAGGAAATTTAAATGTTTTCTTATAAGCCTATAAAAACAGGCTATAAATCAAGCAACTTGATTCATAACCTGTTTTTTCTATCGGATATTTCTTCTTTTTTCATTAGAACCTACCGTTAAAGAGTCCCGAAATCCTTCCAATTACCACCCATTCATTTTTACCGAACCTCTACCCAACCATTCTTAATTGCATAAACCACTGCCTGGGTGCGGTCATTCACATTCATTTTTTGCAAAAGATTGCTGACATGATTTTTAACCGTTTTTTCACTGATGAACAATGATTCACCAACAGCACGATTGCTTTTTCCGTCAGCAAGCATTTGCAACACTTCACATTCACGGCGTGTTAGAAGGTGAAGTGGGCGGCGGATTTCGATTGTTTGTATTTGATTGTCTGTTTGGTTTGATAATCTTCGATACTCGTTTACTAGGCTATGGGTTACTTTCGGATGCAGATACGAACCGCCATCGGCAACGACACGAACCGCTTCGATAAGGGCATCACCATCCATCTCCTTCAAAAGATATCCTCTTGCGCCAGTTTGGAGGGCATGTGTTACATAGTTTTCGTCATCATGAATCGACAGAATGATGACCTTTGTATGTGGATGCTTTTCCACTAAACAACGCGTTGCCTCAACACCGTTCATATGCGGCATGTTGATATCCATAATTACAACATCTGGATTAAATTCTTCCACTATTTTCATCGCTTCACTGCCATCATCGCCTTCAGCAACTACTTGAAACAACGTTTCAAATTCTAAGATTCGCTTAACACCTTCTCTAAAAAGCTGGTGGTCATCTATTATCGCAATTTTGGTAGTCATATCTTTTGCCTCCCTTTGAAGCTTACTTTTTTCACTTTTTAAAAATTACTCTTCAAGCGGAACACGAATTAACACTGTGGTTCCCTTTCCAATGATTGAATCAATTGAAATTTGCCCATTTAGCAACTCAACTCGTTCCTTCATACCAATAATCCCAAAGGACGCGGGATCTTTTCTACACACATCAAAGCCGACTCCGTTATCCTTAATTGAAACATTGATTGCTGACTTGGCAATCTCGACCTTAACGACGATATCCTTTGCGTCTGCATGCTTCAAAGCATTTTGTACCGACTCCTGAATCAGCCGGAATAAAGCCACCTCATGTTTAGGTGGCAGTCTCTTCTCCAAACCAATATTCACAAATTCAATCCTAGAAATATGATGATATTCTTCAATCGTTTGTAAATACTTTCTAAGTGTCGGAACAAGGCCAAGATCATCTAAAGCCATTGGTCTTAGGTCATAAATAATTCTCCTGACCTCATAAAGGGCAGAACGCACCATTTTTTTGAAGCTTCGCACTTCTATTAATGCTTCTTCCCCGCCTCTTTCTCGATAAACTCGTTCAATTAAATCAGAGCGCATGATCACATTCGCAAGCATTTGCGCAGGCCCATCATGAATTTCTCTTGATAGGCGCTTCCGCTCATCTTCCTGCGCTTCAATAATTTTTAAACCAAAGTCCTGTTTAGCCTTTGCATCTTCGATTACTTCACCCATCTGTTTTAAATCGCTGGTTAAATAATTCATGACGACAGAGATCTGGGAAACAAGATGTTCAGCTCTTTCTATGGTTTCATTGATTCCGATCAGCCTACGTTCAAGGTCATCCCTGCGCTCGCGAAGCTGCTTTTCAGTCTGCCGGTTTAAGGTTAGATCCATTTGAAGCTGGTGTGCTTTTTCGTATGCTTCACGAACCTCCGTCTCAGTAAATTGCGTGAAATTCCTGCTTACTTCTGATAGAAAATTCCGAGCAAGCCGTACTTGTCCCTCCAAAAGGTCACCATCATCAATCACCTTGTAGACAATTTGTTTGATACTTTGTAATTCATCTGACAATGTTTCAAAATCTTGACGACATTGTTCGCTAATTCGGAAAATTTCACTCTTGCTTTCTCCAACTGTTTCAATCATTTTTCCAAGGATCTCATCAAGGGCCTTCGTATCAAACTTTTTTATTTTCATATGTAATTCCTCCAGGTATTGTCGACCCTTCTGGCTTTAATAGATATTTTAACGTTAAGTGTGCCAAGATACTATTTCTAATGGACAAACCATCAAAATTCGTTATAAAGTTGCATAAAGAAGATAGCTTTCTGTATCTATTTTCCTATTTTTACACACTTAAAATATGCTTTATTATACCATGACATTATTCCTTCTATATTAAAGTTTTATTACGTTCGACAAATTTCTTTTCCTTTTACCATAAGTCGAATTATAATAGGAAGGCAATATTTTTTTATTTTAAAGAAAACTTCCTTAGCGCCGGCGTTTGCCAAGTTGCACTTATGCGCTAGCAGAATTTATGGATATACATTCTGATTAGCTAAAGGAAATAACCCCTCCTTGGGTCCTAAGTTGAACTCATGAACACTATTAGGAAAGAAAGGAGCCTACCCATGCTATCCCGATACTTTACTGTAAAAGAAAGTGGCGAACATGAAATCGTTATTGAAAAATCACGATTTATCGCCCACGTTTTTAGAGCGGAAACAGAAGAGCAAGCACAGGAATTTATCCAATCTATTAAAAAGAAGTACTGGAACGCTTCCCATAATTGTTCAGCCTATTTAATTGGTGAAAGTAACCAAATTCAAAAAGCGAATGATGATGGCGAACCTAGTGGGACAGCTGGCGTACCGATCCTTGAAGTGTTAAAAAAGAAAAAGCTTAAAGATACGGTGGTTGTCGTCACGCGATATTTCGGCGGAATTAAATTAGGAGCGGGCGGGCTAATTCGTGCATATGGGAAGGCGACCTCGGAAGGAATTATGGAAACAGGAGTTGTCGAACGCATATTAATGCTAGTTATGCACGTGACAGTCGACTATACCTTGCTTGGGAAAGTTGAAAATGAATTGCGATCCTCATCCTACGAGATAAAAGAAATCCATTATCTGGATAAGGTTAAATTTGACGTCTTTGTGACGGAGGAATTGAATGGGCTTTTCGAAGACTGGATAATTGATCTCACCAATGGTAAAGCAGAAATAGAAAAGGGAAATTTACTTTACATGGAAAAATAAAATAAATAGCGAATAAAATTTTTATTTACGAAAATACAAAAATTTTATAAAATAGAACATTGTGAACACTTGAAAATAATCATCAAAAAGTAGGGATAATATATGGCCGTTTCAAGGTCGATGAGAAAGAAAAAAAAGAGAATCCGTTGGGGGCGTTGGATAACCACTTTCCTCGTAATTATTATTATCGGCTTCATCTCTTATTTTTCATATGATGTAATCAATAGTGCAAAAAATGCATCAAGTAAAATCTATCAAAAGTTGGATACTTCTAAGATGAAAAAGTACCGTGATCAAGAAGTTACCATCACAAAGGATCCTTTTACGATATTACTAGCTGGAATCGAAAACCAGGATGGTGGAAAAGGAAGATCCGATGTATTACTGCTAATTACCGTTAATCCAGAGACAAAACAGGTTTATGAATTAAGCATTCCAAGGGATACACGCACCTATATTCCAGCTGCGGATGAAAGATCAAAAATTAATAGCGCATACAGCCATGGCGGAATTGAAGCAACGATTGGTGCAGTAAATGAGCTTTTTGATGTTCCAATTGATTACTACATTACAACAAACTTTGAAGGCTTTGAAGATATTGTCAATACACTTGGTGGCGTGAAAGTAGACGTTCCATTCACATTTAAAGCACAACTAACAAAAAGCTTAAAATGGAAAACCTTCCATCAAGGAAGCATGGACTTAAACGGAAATCAAGCACTTGCTTATGTTCGCATGCGTAAGAGTGATCCGCACGGTGATTTCGGACGAAATGAGAGGCAAAAGCAAGTCATTAAGACCATTATCGACAAAGGTACTTCCTTTAGCTCAATTACAAAAATTGACAATATTCTAGGTGATCTTGGCGATAACGTTAAAACAAATATTCCACCTTCTAAACTTGCAAGCTTTATAAAGCTCTACTCAAAATTAAAATCTACTCAAATTAACAACCTTAAACTCGAAGGCAAAGATGAATATATAAACAATATTTATTATTTCGGCCCTGACCAAAGCTCATTGGATGAGAACAATCAAACACTTAGAGCTGCTTTAAAATTGGACTCCTCCACAGCTGGCAGCAATAACTAATAGTTTAAAAGAGAGCATATCATTGCTCTCTTTTTTTAGCTAATCAGAATTTATATTCATAAATTTTGCTAGCCCCTAAGGGCAACTACGTCTCTGTCACCGCCCTTAGGGGCTCACCTATCATGAAATTTCTTAATTTTTAATCTAATAATTAGTGAAAATAGAACTTTCTTCCGATTGGAACGTTTTACATTTTTTGATAGAATAACAGATATGGCAAAAAAATTGTCGACGGAGGGATAAAGTGAAAAAGTTTATAGCTACTACTGTATTGGCGTCATCTATTTTGTTTCCTACCCTCGCCAGTGCAGAAAATGCTTCTTTTCCAGTTAAAATGACTGTTCAAGAGAAAGTCGAAATACGAAAAGGTGCAACAACGGCCTATCCTATCGTAAAATCCTTGGATTCAGGTCAACAAGTAACAGTTACTGGTGAATTCACAAATTCTACTGGTGAAAAGTGGTATCATGTCGATTTAGGAAATGGAATGGGCTGGGGTATTTCGACATTGTTTGCAAATAGTACAGATGTTCAATATGCGACAGTCATTGAATCAAATGTGAACATTCGCAAGGGAGCAACAGTCTCCTATCAAGTCATTGGAACTCTATCTAATGGAACAAAGGTGAAAGTGATTGATAGCTTTCAAAATAGTATTGGAGAAAAGTGGTATCGAATTGAGAGTGGTAATCTAATTGGCTGGGTGGAAGCAGATTTTTTAAAAACTGATGCGACTGCAACGGCTTCAGATACTCAACCGCCAACAACTACCGAAATGACCGTTTATACGGATAAAGCTATCGTTCATAAAGGTGCAACAACAGCTTATCCATCAGTCGGAACATTGACCAAAGATCAAATGGTTACACAATTAGCTACTTTTACAAACGCTAGCGGTGAACAGTGGTTCCGAATTCAATCGGGCAGTTTGATTGGTTGGGTAATGGGTGCGGCGCTTGATCCAAACTCTACATCTACTGATGTATTGCAACAGCAACCAACTCAAGTAGGAAAAACGCTACTAGTTGGAACGAAAAATGCTGTCCTTTATAAAGGAGCAACGTATAATTACAGTGTTGTCGAAAAAATACCTTATTACAGTAAAGTTACTGTTTTAAATGAATTCGTTAATTCTAAAAAACAAACGTGGTTGCAAATCAAAACCCCTACTGGAAAAACAGGCTGGACACCACAATATGAATTGATGCAATCAACTGCAGACCTTTCATATGTCTATGCTTTAAATCGTGCTGTAGTCCGTAAAGGGGCTTCCACTACATATGCAGTCTCCCTTTATCTAAAGGAAAACGATAAACTCTTAACTTTGCAAGAAGTTAATGGATGGGTCAATGTTGAAACTTCCACTGGAAAACGCGGCTGGATTTTAAAAAATCAAACTTCACCAATTTCTCTAAAAAGATTCATTTCTCCTACAACCTATGTTGATGGTGAAGATAGCTATTTAGTCTGGCAGAAACCGATTGATTTTAACTTTACTTATTCGGCAACAGCTAATCAATTAAAGCTGACACAAGGTATTACAGATGTTGAACTTCCTTCCTTTAATGTGGCCGGAATTCAATCGATTAAAACCGTTCAGTCCAACACAAATGAAAAGGCTGTTATTCTTACATTTGCACCAGGGTACACTTTTACATTGCGTAATTACAACAATAAGGTTTCGATAAAAGTTTTACCAACAGGCATGCTTGGGAAAAAGATTATCATTGATGCAGGACATGGTGGCAAAGATACGGGTGCAATTGGACCGAATGGTTTAAGAGAAAAGGATGCCAATTTAGGCACAGCTCTTTTAGTAAAAACGGAGCTTGAAAATGCAGGTGCAATTGTAACGTTAACAAGAAGCACTGATATTTTCTTAGAGCTTTCACAAAGAACCGATATTGCTAACATGTCTGATGCAGATGCTTTTATTAGTATTCATTCTGATTCGTTCTCAACTACTTCAACTGGAACAACGACGTATTACAATACATCCGTAAACTTCAATGGACCAAGAAGTCGTCTCTTAGGCCAATCGATTCAGGAAAAATTGTATGCTAGTTTAAGCACCTATGATAGAGGTGTCAAAGAACAAGATTTCTATGTTAATAGAATGAATGAGCTACCAAGCGTTCTTGTTGAGTTAGCATACATTTCTAACCCTAAAGAAGAGGCCTTACTCCGTTCAAATGATTTCCGCCAAAAGGCCGCAATTGGAATCAGACAGGGACTTGAAGACTATTTTAATAACTTCTAATTTTTTTGTAATATTTAAAGGATTTCACACTCCACATATCAACGGGATAGTTTAATGTTATTGATCTATGTAAATGATTTGGGTTTTCTAATTTGATTACACCCAAATCATTTTTTCACATATTTTTAAGGAGGAGAAAAATGAAAAAGTCTAAAAAATTGGTAGCAGGATTGTCATTAACTATTGGTATCGGTGCAGGCGCGATTATGTTTACCCCGTCCGCGATGAACGCGACTAGTAATGTAGTGTTAGCAAGTGTTGATTGGGTAAAAACACAAATTGATCCCATTAATACGAAAGTTTCTTCTCTGGATTCAAAGATTACAAGTCTTCAAGCAACTATTACTGAACAACAAAAGGAAATTGATAGCTTAAAAGCTGGCAGCGGAACGACTACTCCAACAACACCAACGGTTGTATATGTGAACAAAAGCTCTGTGCGCATCTATTCTGGTGCCGCAACATCCTATAAAGTTATCGCAACGAAGTATAGTGGCAATTCTTTATCGGTAATTGATACGTTTAAAGCGTCTACTGGACTTTGGTACAGAGTATCCATTTCATCAACAGTGAAAGGCTGGATTTATTCTGGTGATGTTTCTACAAATAAAGCCAGCAGTGCTGCAAGTGCTACTACTGTTGTAACGTTTGGAGAAGTCAATCTTCGCAAAGGAGCATCTACTGGTTACGCAATTATTGGCCTAATTCCTAAAGGAACGACACTTCAATACATTCAATCCTTTACAAATAGTTTAGGAGAATCTTGGTATAATGTTAAAACCTCATCAGGAATAAGTGGTTGGATGATTAGCACACTTGGAGAGGTGAAATAATTTGAAAAAATTATTACCTATCCTTGCTTTTATCATGATGCTGATTTCTGTCCCATCTTTATCGAAGGCAGATGAACCAACCATCTACCCAAACGTTGTCAATGTATCTGTCTATAAAGCTACAAGTTTAACACTTACATTAACGAACACATATCAGCTTAGTAATAATGATACAGGATTGACTACTCCCATTCCTGCAAATTCGGTTGTTACGGTTAAGAATAACGGAACAGCAATTGAGATCAGTTTTACTGGAGTTACACAGACTTCTTCAACAGGGTTTAAGGTACAAGAATTACCTAATATACTCCCTTCAATTGCAGCACTAAGCAATGGTATTTCATATCGGGGTAGTTTTTCTTTTGTGAAAAATGGAAGTTATGTTGGGGTTACAAACTATTTGGACATGGAAGACTACCTTAAAGGGGTTGTCCCAAGTGAAATGCCAGCATCATGGCCAAAGGAAGCATTGAAGGCTCAAGCCATTGCAGCAAGAAGCTATGCGGAAACATCAATGGGATTAACGAGCACTCCATCAAGTCAGGTGTATCGGGGCTACACAGGCGAAGATTCAAGATCGAATGCAGCTATTAAAGAAACTGAAGGATTAATGGCAGAATTTGCAGGCAAACCCATTATGGCCTTTTTCTTCTCTACAAGTGGTGGACAGACTGCCAATTATGGGGACGTTTGGAATGGTGCTTACGCTAAGCCCTACTATGTTTCTGTTGCCGATCCTTTCGAGGTATCACCAAACAGTACATGGACAGAAACATTCCCTGCATCAACTCTATTAAAATCATTTGGTTTTACAGATACCACAACAAAGCTTTTAGATGCAAGCCTAAAGGCAACTGGAGCAAACGGAGAAGTATCTGGTGTAACGGTGAAAACATCTGCAGGCGATAAAACGATCACAGGGGATGAAGGAGTAATCCGGAAACTCTTCCCTACTACTAAAGCATCCCATTATTACGAAATAGACTCCAACTGGTTTACGATGACCGTCTCAAAAGCAGCAGCTCCTACTGATTTGTCAGTCCAAACAACGACTGGCATAGAAGCTGTTACCGATTTAAACGGTCAAACCGTTCAAACAGCAAGCGGAGTAGTCACACTAGATGGCTCTGACGTATCCATTCAAACCTCCACAGGCGTTGTATCCAGCAGTGGAACCCCAGGAACCGGAGAAGTCACCTCAGTGACACTTAACGGAAAAGGTTGGGGCCATCGCATCGGAATGAGCCAATACGGAGCCAAAGGATACGCCGAACAAGGCTGGACCGCCGAGCAAATTATCCAGCACTATTTTCAGGGAACAACAGTTTCGAGGTGACAGGCACCCTCCAGATAATTACCAATTAAGTTAGAACACCAAGCACCATCCAAAAATTCAATAGTTACCTGATACAACAGGTTCAAAGTAGTATATTGCATGAATTCGTAATCGAATTCATGCTTTTTTTGTTGTTCTGATGTGTAAGTTGTGGGTGCTTCACTAAACTACGCTTATTTGCCCTCATGATGGAGAACGAAAATAAAGGTGACAGGCACCATCCAAAATTAACCAAAAAAACTGCACTGATTCAAAAAATTCTTGAATCAATGCAGCTTATAAAATTTAATGTCCTCTACTCTTTTCCAATTCACTCATGTTATTCAGAAGATCATCAACGATACTCTTCCATGAGTATTGGCTGATTGCCAGTTCACGGCCGTTTTTACACATTGCCGCAAATTCTTCATCGGGCAATTTGCAGAGTTCCTTTACTGCTTCGGCAATTCCTTCTGGATTCTCCGGAGGAGCAATTTTTCCACAATGGTATTCATTTAAGATATCTGCACTCTCGCCGGCTCCGCAGTATAATACCGGAGTTCCGGATGAAAGGGCTGGGAAAATTTTCGACGGTCTTGCCCCTTCAAATAGCTTAATATTGCGAAGGGAGACAATGCTGAAATCAGCAATTGAAAACATTCGTGGCATTTCAGAAACGGGCACGGACCCATAAAAGGTAACATTAGAAAGCTCAAGATCTTCTTTCATTTTCAGCAACTTTTCTCGTTCCTGTCCATCACCTACAAATAAGAAGTGAGCATTTGGATCTGTCTCTTTCACAAGTGCTGCTGTTTCCAAGATAGAATCTAGCCCTTGTGCATACCCAAGGTTACCCGCGTACATGAATACCTTTTTACCTTCAATCCCTATTTCTTTTAAAAGCGCGGTATCCTTAGCCATTGGTAAAAAGGTATCTGTATTCACACCATTTGGCAATAAAAATACATCTTCCGGCTTTTTACCCTTGCGGATGATATAATCCCGGATACCGTCTGTTGCGGTTGCGATTTTCCACGACTTTTTATAAAGCCAATTTTCTAGCCATTCAGCCATTTGGATAAATCGCTTATTTTTCAAAATTCCTAACTCAACCGCAGATTCAGGCCAAATATCAGCAACGTTGAAAACGAATTTTGCACGTTTCAGCTTTGCTCCGAAATAGCCGGTAATCCCAAGAAAGAGCGGTGGGGAGTTACAAATAATCACATCGGTTGGTTTTGATTTAAAAATTGAATAAAACGCACTAAATGTAAAAGAAAAATAAGATGCTAGCCGTTTCCAGAAGCTACCCTTTGGTGATGGGTAAATCCAAGAACGGTGAACAGGAATACCTTCCCAATTTTCAAATAAGTAAAACATTCCCTTGTACTCTTCTGGAATTACACCTTTTGGATGGTGTGGGAATGCGGTAAGTACTTCCACCTGATGGCCTCTACTGAGCAATTCTTTACTAACCTCGTAAACGCGAATTTGTGGAGCACCCGTTTCAGGTGGAAAATGTTGACACAAATAAATTACTCTCATTTTCAGACTCCATTACTATCGAATGATTTGTTTTAGATATGCTTGTAATTTTGGTCTTAAATCTGGGCGTTGCATGGCGAAGTCGATCGATGCCTGAAGGAAACCAAATTTATCACCGACATCATACCGCTTACCTTTTAGAATATAGGAATAGATTGATTCTTCCCCTAGCAGTTTGTCAATTGCGTCTGTTAGTTGAATCTCACCCTTTTTATCAGGCCCGATTTGCTCTAACATATCAAAGATAGTTGGTGTTAAAATATAGCGGCCAACAATTGCCTGCGTTGAAGGAGCATCTTCCACTGCTGGCTTTTCAACAAGACTTTTCACTTTGTATAATTCGCCAATTTGTTCTGTATAGTCAACAATCCCGTATTTGTCCGTTTCTGAACGTGGTACCTCGTTACAGCCAAGGATGGTTGATTGAACTTGATCATACTGCTCAATCATTTGTTTTAAGGCTGGTACTTCACTGTCGACAATATCATCACCAAGTAAAACGGCAAATGGTTCATTGCCAATAAATTTACGGGCACATAGGACAGCATGACCCAAACCTAGTGGTTCTTTCTGACGAACATAATGGATGTCGACCATATTGGATATACGTTCAACAACCTCAAGCATTTCAAACTTACCTGTTTTCTGTAACAGCATTTCCAATTCAACCGACTTATCAAAATGGTCTTCGATAGCTCGTTTGCTCCTACCTGTCACAATAATAATATCTTCGATGCCCGATTTCACTGCTTCTTCAATAATATATTGGATGGTTGGCTTATCAACAATCGGCAGCATTTCTTTTGGCTGTGCTTTCGTTGCAGGTAGGAAACGTGTTCCTAAACCTGCTGCTGGAATGACTGCTTTTTTAATCATGATTTCATCCCCTTATTCAAGGTTTCCTCATATAAGTTTAACATACCATTTGCATTATCGAGCCAATTGTAGTTTTCTTTGACATGTTCAATCCCGTTTAGACCCATTTTCCGACGAAGCTCTGGATCCTCGAGTAATTTGATGAACGCATCTGCAAGCTGGCTCGGATTTTCTTTTTCCACAACAAAGCCGGTTTTCCCTTCTAAAACAACCTCTGGAAGACCGCCGACATTTGAGACAACAACAGGAATACCACATGCCATTGACTCAACTGCTGCAACCCCAAAGCTTTCGCTATCCTCTGTTGAAGGTACTGCGAATATATCCATTTTATTGATATATTCTGGGACTTTATCGTTAAGAACTCTTCCGGTAAAAGTGGTTATAGCATCAATTCCTAATGTTCGCGTCAATTCCTCATATTCCGCTCGCTGTGGTCCATCACCAACAATTAATAAATTGGAAGTAGGATAGGACTTATGGATTGTCGCAAACGCATGAATGAGATCTGCAATTCCGTATTTATCAGATAAAGCCTTAACCGTTCCAAGCGTGAAGGTTTCCCCCGTTTTCATGCCTCCTACAGGTTTGAACTTCGCTAAATCGACGCCAAACGGAGTGATATAAATCTTTTTATCTGTATATTTATTTGTTTCCTTTGCCATTACATGGCTGGTAGAACAAATAACATCTGCTTTTTTGAGCGTAAAGTCCACAATTCGGCGGTTAAGATTGCCTTGCTGTGGAAATTGGAAAATATCCCTTCCCCAGACAGAAACATAAAAGGTATGGTAATTCGCCAATGCTCCAATAAAACCATAACTTGACACATAATGCGCGTGAAGAATGTCGGGTTTAAATTGTTTTAAGACCTTTTTAAGTGCAAAAACACTCGAAATATACGATAATTTCCCAGGTAATAGCTTAGGGAGGACGATTGTGTCGATATCTCTGGCATTTTCCTCGGAGTAATGGTCGGAAAACGTCACAACCTTTACCTCAATCCCATTATTTTTGTAAAATAAGGCCCATTTTTGTGTATGGATTGATTTACTCGGAGCTAATAACAGTACTTTCATAAATCCTCCTTGAGTAGGCAATCCTTAATTTTCTCTACCCGTGATAACCATGAGTGTTTTTTAACAAAGGTTTGTTTAATATTCAACTCATATTTTTTAGCATCACGGCTCATTTCGACAATTGCCTTTGCCATCGATTCTGGATTGTCCTCGCAAACAATACCGTACTGATCTGTCTCAATAATGTCCTTCTGAGCTTCACAATATGTAGCAACTATTGGAAGGTGATAGGACAAATACTCGACTAATTTCACAGGCACGGAAAAGTCATTATACGTGCTTCTATATCGTGGAATAAAAGCAAAATCCATTTTACCGTAGAGATCATTCAATTCATTTCCACTGATATGCTTTACGGTGACACCAAGCTCTGTGAGCCTGCCTTTTTTCCCATCTGGAAGCTTACTATATTCATCTTCTCTGCACACAACGGTTAGCTCGCAAACTTTATTCTGCTTATTAACAATTTCTAATGCATCAAGCAATAAAAATAGACCGTATTCTTCGTTATTTATCCCGCCAACATAAAGTCCTTGGCTTGGACCATCACTTGATTTTATATCGTCTTGAATAGAAACTGGTGTACCACCTGGAGGTAATGATACCAGTTGCTTTTGAATGTTCACGTATTCGCTCATCGCATCACTGGGAAGGAAAATGACCTCGCAGTACTTTTCGTAAAATTTTTCCTCTAAGCGGTAAATACTTTGCATGACTGTTTTCTTCATGCCCTTAAGTGGATAAAGTTCATCAAACTTCCAATAAACATCCCTGTAAAAGACACCAACAGGGACATTTTTCTTTTTCAAAAATTTCATTACCTTAGAATCGATAAACGGCTTCTTTGGTTTATGTCCAGGGTCTGTTAGCCAAAACGGAATGGTCTGGTTCTCCATATAACAAAATAAAAGATGATCGAGCTTTCCAGTCCTTTGCCACTCATTAAATAACGCTTCTCTATCCTTGGAATGGCCGGATAAAAGTAAGATTTCTACGTCATTCTGTTTTCCCCATTCAACAAAGGCACTGTAGATCTTTTTAGGACGCAGCTTCGAACCACTATTGGCATTTTCAGCAAGTTGAAACGGATAATAGAGCAAAACTGATTTCATATTCTTCTCCTTAAACCCCTATTCTTGATTTTCGCTTTTGTCGGACATCAATTCGAATCCGAATAAATAGAAGAATTCCGACAAATAAACAGGTAATCATAACCCAAATTGGATTAAACAAAAAGTCAGTAAAGCCGCCTACCAACGTTCTCGGTATATTCACTGAAAAATAAATAAACAAACTTAAAAAGACAGGATTTTTTGGTAATTTTAAAAAGACAATATACATGGTCTGTACAAAAGTAGCCACATAAAAAGTTCCTGCTAATATGCCAATATAGCCCCAATTGGCATATGCTTCAGCAATAAACAATGTATTTAAAACTCCTGCTGTTCCTTCTTCTATTTTTTCAGGAAAAACACGCGCCATAACCAATCGTGCAGATCGAACCTGTTCCATGTCAAATAAATTAATTAACGAGGCAGGCAAGCTTTCCCCTTTTAAGAATGGAACCGAATCCGGGAATGTATCAAGGTGCAGATAGGTTGGTGCTATTTGTGCGAAAATAATTCGACCGATGGGACCATGATTGTAAGACAAGTACGATTCAAGACTTGTAACTCCCTGAACAACTATATACATTCCAATTAGGATAACAAAACCAGTGAAACCCCAAGCAGTGAGCCTTCTCCAATTAAAATGTAAATTTCCAATATACATCCTTAATAACAAAAACATTATGATATAAAAGAAAATTGGTGATTTTGCTAGGTCATACACATTGATTAGGATTGCACCAGCAAATAGCGCTAAAAACAGTAGCTTCCATTTGACTTCATTGGTTTTCACAGAATAAACATAGGCAATTAATGAAAGAATCGGTGTTAAGCCAATCGCAAAGATATTCCTAATCAGTACGTTGCCACCGAAATTCCGCTGTGCTTCAATTCGTAGTTCTCCTGGTGATAGGTCCGTCCTTCTTAAAATAAGCTCTAGAATCGGGACGTGAGCAGTCTTTAAAAATGTATAACCAATTGCTGCCAATGAAACAAATGAAATCATAGCAAACAATAAAAAGAATTCATTCTTCTCCGAAAAGGGAAGTGAGATATCCTTTTCAAGATACCCATTAAACTCTTTCTTGGCATCAAAGCCAACCAGTTTTGATACTAAAAACATAACAAAAGGGAAAAAGAGCATGACAAAACTGATTGCGTAAAAACCAATCCAGCGGTTTTCTTCATGGGTAAGACGATTGATCATATAGTAATCATCAATCCCCATGGCAATCAGAAGGGTACCCAAATAGCTTGACACTAAAAATGAGTAATAAAAAATAATTGAATTTATGTTTGGTTTTAAAAGAGAGAGGGTCCCAGCTGATTTCTTAAAGAAATATACGGAACCCCCTAGAACAATTAGCCATAAAAGGAGATAGAGCATATCCTGCCCGCCTTTTTATCTATTTTCTAGAATTTCAACAATTCTTTGTGAGGCTTTTCCATCACCAAAGACATCTTTATACGAAGGGGAAACTTCCTTCTTTATGCCTTCAAGAATCTTTTCAACAGATGTGCCAGCTAGTATATTGGCATCTTCTTCGAGTGTTTCCACCCACTCAGTTTGTTCACGTACTGTAATACAAGGGACCTTCATAAAATAAGCTTCTTTTTGAACGCCACCAGAATCGGTAATGATTTTTTGAGCATTTGCTTCGAGTGTCAGCATATCCAGATAGCCAACAGGCTCAATGACTTTCAAGTTTGGAATTTCATTAAGATCTAAACCGTATGAAGCAAGCTTATGCTTTGTTCTAGGGTGCATTGGCCATACCTTCACGGTTTCAATTTTTGAAAAAGCTTCAAGGATATTTTTAATGTTTTGAAGATCATCGGTATTTTCAGCGCGATGAATCGTAATTAAGTGATACCCTTTTTTCTCAAGATCATTAGTCGAGAGGACTGCTGATTTTTCTTGAGCTAATTCACGGTTATAAAGAACGGCATCATACATTACATCACCAATATTTAAGACATTGTGTGTAATATTTTCATCCGTCAGATTTTTAACAGCTGTATCAGTTGGGCAGAATAGGTACTCGGAAACATGGTCTGTCATGATCCGATTAATCTCTTCAGGCATTTTTTTGTTAAAGCTTCTTAAGCCTGCCTCAATATGAATGACCGGAATATGCAACTTAGCTGCAACAAGAGCACCAGCCAAAGTAGAATTTGTATCGCCATATACTAACAAGAAATCAGGTTCTTCTTTTAAAACGATTTCTTCTATTTTTTGAAGCATTTCACCTGTTTGCTTGCCGTGATTTCCAGATCCCACCGCCAAATTATAGTCTGGCTTTGGAATATGTAATTCTTCAAAGAAGATTTCCGACATATTACTATCATAATGCTGACCAGTATGAACGATCAGTTCTGTATGTTTTTCACGTAAAACGCGAGAGACAGGTGCTGCTTTGATGAATTGTGGCCTTGCACCCAAAACAGTAATAATTTTCACCCTACACTACCTCCTGAAAGTTTTCGCGGATAAAACGATTTCCGCTCATATATACGCAAATAAATATCTAAATCATTAAAACCTCTTAGATTTTTTAAAATTTACCTTTATTTTAACCAATTCGGTCTATTTCATCATGAATGGCTCATTCATTTATGACTTTAGTTGGGGCCTTATACGTTTTTCTGCGGAAATCCTTATCGATTCTACTTATGCCAATGGTCAAGGCAACAAATAGCCACGCCAAAGCAATATAAAGCGCGTTTAAGCCTTGCTCCTGAACATACGTAATTCCAACAACCGCAATAATCATACTAACAAATAAAAATGCCATTTTTCCAAATGACACAGGCACATAATATACTTGCTGGCTTTTTCTAAAGATGAAAATAATCGCAACCATGTAGGCAATTATATATGACGTTACTGCGCCCCAAATTGAATAGTGTGGAATCAACACAAAATTAAGAACGGTATTGATGATTGCCACGATACCGAAAGCAACCGAAATAACCGATGTTTTTTTCGTAAAGAACAGACCAACTGAAATGATCATGTAATAAAAATTCAAAAAGGTTGCTGCTGATAAAATCGCAACATACTGGTAAGCAATATGGTACTTATGACCCAAAATTCCAATCACATACGGCATGGCTGTAGCAATTGACATGACCCCAATGATACCAATTAACAACAGACCTAAATAAACTTTTGAAAAAAGAAGTGGACTACTTTCCTTGTCCTTTATCTCCATGGAATATGGGCGCCACGCTAATTGAACACCACTTGTTAAGAGGGTTATAATCATTGCTAATTTAGTGGCAGCCTGATAGATGCCCACTTCCTTTGCAGAATGAAATGCTTGCAGGAAGAAAACACTGGCATTGGCAATGATCCAAAAAGCAAGTGAAGCAGGAACTAAAGGAGCTGCATACTTAATCATCTCCTTAAGATCTGGAAAGTTAATCTTTGGTTTTAGATATTTTACACTTGAAGGCAAGAGGAGAAAGAAAATAATTCCATATCCAACTAACCTACCAAGCAATATTCCTTCGGCAGTTTTGACAAAGTATTTTAAGAACAAGTAAGAAAAGACTGCCATTAACAGCATTTTCCCCACTGTATAGATAACAACTTTCTTCGTTACAAAATCAAAACGCATAACCATTAAGACAACAACGGTCACTGAATCAACGAACAGTGTCAAAATACTAATGTACAATAATGATACATATTTAGCATCATTAAGCAATAATTTAGAGATCCACGGCCCTGCACTAAACACGACTAAGGCTAAAATTGCCACAATAAACAGACGGAAATACATAACGTTACGAACGTGTTCTATTCGCTTTTCCTTATCCTTTGTATCAAAGTAAAAAAAGGAAAGTGCCGAATCCGTTCCAAAAATAATCAAGAACGTGAGCATTGACGTCCAATTATCAATAATTCCCAATACCCCATATTTTGCCGGTGACAAAAAGTGAGTATAAATAGGAAGCATAATAAAAGCGATTAATTTTGTGCCGATATTCATAAATGCGTAAAGGAGCGAATCCGCTCCTAAACGCTTAATTTGGGCAAACACCCTATAACAGCTCCCGTTCGTCAACCATACGGACAAACTTAGCAGGAACACCTTTTATAAGTGTTTTTGGCTCTGTATCTTTTGTAACCAAAGCACCTGCAGCCACAAATGTTTCTTCTTCAATCACAATACCAGGCAATAGGATGGATGCTCCTCCAACACGAGCGCCTCGTTTAACAGTTGCCCCTTTAATTTGACCAAATCGCTCTTCCGTTCTGCCCATAAAATTATCATTTGTCGTTGTTACACATGGTGCAATAAAGACGTGATCCTCTAAAGTTGAATAAGCTGTAATGTAGGAATTCGATTGAATTTTCGTACGTTCGCCAATTTTCACATGATTTTCAACCGTTACTCCACGACCAACAATAACAAAATTACCAATCTCAACATTTTCCCGTACAGTTGCTAAATCAGCAATTAATGTACTAGAACCAATCTTTGCCCCTCTGTATATAACACAGTTGACACCGATTGTTACATCTTCTCCGATTTCAAGCGCTGGAATGGAACCAGAAATTTTTAACGTACTAGTCTTTGCAGGCTTTGGTCCATGTCCCAAGACAGCTCCATCCGCAATCGTCGTATTTGCTCCGATTACTGTGCCTTCATGAATTGTTACTCTATTACCAATGACGACATTTTCCCCAATCTTTGCATCTTTTTCAATAACGGAAAAGTAACCGACTTTAACACTGTCATCGAGAGTTACAGATGGATCGATATAGTTCATAGAAAATTTCCCCCTTAAAGCTTTAGATTATAGTTTTACATATTTATTTGGTTTTGTAATACCTTTAAGTGCATTACGTGTATCAAAAACAAGCTTGCTCTCATTCGCAATCATCTGGTAATCAAAATCAGAGTGGTCAGTTGCCACTAAAACTAAGTCAGATTGCTGAAGCATTTCCTTCGTTAATTGAACTGTTTCCATTCTTTTGCCGCAGCACTTGAATGAAGCTACATACGGATCGACAACCTGATAATCTGCTCCATGCTGTTCTAGGAATTCAATGATTTTTAGAACTGGAGATTCACGAACATCATCAATGTCTTTTTTGTATGCAACACCAAGAACGGTTACTTTCGCACCACGAAGCGCTTTACCTTCTTCATTCAACACTTGCATAGCACGGGTAATTACATATTCAGGCATTGTATTGTTAATTTCCCCTGCAAGTTCAATCAATCTTGTATGGTAATTGTATTCTCTAGCTTTCCATGTTAAGTAGAATGGGTCAATCGGAATACAGTGACCACCTAAACCTGGACCAGGGTAGAAAGCCATGTAACCGTATGGTTTTGTTTTTGCTGCATCAATTACTTCCCAAACATCAATACCCATTTTTTCACAAAGAATGGCCATTTCGTTTGCTAAAGCAATATTAATATGGCGGAATGTGTTTTCGAAGATTTTTTCCATTTCAGCAATTGCTGGACTAGAAACTTCGAATACATCTCCTTCTAATACGTTACGGTATAAAGAAGCTGCTACCTTCGTACAGTTTGCAGTAATACCACCAACAACCTTTGGAGTGTTCTTAGTTTTAAATTGCTTATTACCTGGATCGACACGTTCAGGAGAGTAAGCGATGAAAACTGTTTCACCTGTTACTAAACCTTTTGCCTCAAGAGCAGGCCTGACGATTTCTTCAGTTGTACCAGGGTAAGTAGTTGATTCAAGAACAACAAGCATACCTTCATGTGAATTCTTCGCAATTTCATTTGCAGAACTTTCAACATATGAAGTATCTGGTTGCTGATAAATATCAAGTGGTGTTGGTACACAAATGGCTACTGCATCAACATCTTGAATACGTGCATAATCAGTTGTTGCAATAAGCTGACCTGATTTAATCATGTCCACAAGATCTTGATCGACAACGTCGCCAATATAGTTGATCCCTTGATTTACTTGTTCAACACGTGATTGCTGTACATCAAAACCAATTACTTTATAGCCCGCTTTTGCTTTTTCAACAGCTAACGGAAGACCCACATACCCAAGTCCTACAACCCCAATAACTGCTTCTCTATTTTCAATTTTTTTAATTAACGTTTCAAATGAACTCATCTCAAATTTCTCCTTTGCTTAAGAAAGACTTTTCCGCCATATTTGGCATTTTCTAAGGTGACAAAAATCAAATGTAACTAATGTCTTTAAATATTTCGTTTTTACAATTGTTTCTTAACAATTTTTGTTAGTTTAGCATGTAATTTAGAAAGAACACAAATGTTATCCACATTCTAAAATCTTTATTTCCACTAATCACGCTTATAATGTTTTTTTGCAACCCCTAAATATTTTAGAAGCATTAATAACGCAATCGTCAATAAAATGCCGAGAATAATCCCAATTGCAATACTTTCAGGAAGATAGGTCTTTTTAGCATGAACATTTTCAGAAAGGACCTTAGGCTTTTCAAAAAATACACGATCACTACTCATCTCGTTTACTCTTGTTTGAGCACCAGTTAGCTCGTCCTCCGACTTAATAATTAGATCAGAATAGTTAGCGTATCGATCAGCTGGCAGTTGGTTACTATCAATCTTTTCATGATACATTCTTAATGATGCTTTTAGAGTCTTGACTCGATCCTTAAGGTCTTCAAGGGAAGCATCTGAAACAGCAAGACGCATTTTCGCATTTTTATCAAGTTCCTTACTAAAAGAGGTGGTAATATGATCTAGATTCTTTTGTACTTCATCCTGAGAACTACCGTTAACTGTGAATTTCACCTGGCTCTTTTCAGTGACAAACACATCAGGGTCAATACCTTTATATTTTGCCTTGATATTATCAGGATCTGTTAAATCCTTGGTAGTAATAGAGCCAGTAAAAATCAATGCCACACCGGTATATTTATTGTCATGCTTCAAAGCATAAACCGTACCTGCAATCAATATAGTCGTAATAAGCGGAACAATAACAAAGAACCATTTTCTATCCCAAAAATATAAAAGGTACTCGTAAAGAACGAATTTTTTCTTTTCCTCAGCCAAGGTCTATCCACGCATCCTTTTCATCCATTTTCTTGTAGAATTTCCACAAATATTCCCTTCAATAACAAGCAAAGAAAACGCCCCCTGTTCGATGGCGACGTTTTCTAGGACTATTATTTTCCGTAAAACTCTGCTATTTTCGCCACAACATATTCTTGTTGCTCAGTCTTTAATTCAGGGAACATCGGAAGTGATAGAGCCTCATTAGCCGCTTTCTCTGCTACTGGCAAATCTCCCTTTTTATAGCCTAGATTTTCAAATACAGGCTGTAAGTGGAGTGGAAGCGGATAATAAATCATCGTTTGAACTCCCTGATCATTTAAAAACTTCTGAAGTTCATCTCGATTTTCCACACGAATAGTGTACTGATGGAAAACGTGATAATTACCTTCTTTTTCAACTGGTGTTGTGACTACGTCACCAAGCGTTTCATTCAATAAATGGGTATAAGTTTCTGCTTTTTGACGGCGCAGCTCACCCCACTCTTCTAAATGTGGGAATTTAACGTTTAAAACAGCTGCTTGAAGCTCATCTAAACGGCTGTTGTAGCCTAACACATGGTGGTAATACTTTGGCTTACTGCCATGGACACGAATAACGCCTGTTTTTTCAGCAACATCGTCATTATTTGTGACAATCATACCGCCGTCTCCGTATGCGCCAAGGTTCTTAGTTGGGAAAAAGCTGTAAGTAGCTGCAGAACTTAGCTCTCCTACTGATTTTCCATTTTGCTTTGCTCCGATTGCCTGTGCAGCATCTTCTACAATCACAAGATTATGTTTTTCGGCAATTTTCGCTAATGTTTCCATATCAGCCATTTGCCCATATAAATGAACAGGAATTATGGCTTTTGTTTTTTCAGTAATGGCTTCCTCTACTTTAACTGGATCAATATTAAATGTTTCTGGGTCAATATCAACATATACAGGCGTTGCACCTACACGGACAATTGCACCACCGGTAGCAAAGAATGTAAATGTTGTGGTAATCACTTCATCTCCAGGCCCTATTCCTAATGCTTGAAGAGCAATATGTATTGCATCGCTTCCGTTTCCAACACCTATACCATGAGCTACGTTGCTAAATTTAGCAATATCCTGCTCGAGTTTTTTAACGTTGTCACCCAATATAAATCGGGATGAACCCATTACTTGATCCAATACTTCTAAAACCTCAGATCTTAACCCTTGATACTGTTCACTAAGGTCTAGCATAGGTACTTTCATCGGGAATACCTCCAAAAATGTAAAATCAATCTAAAAACAAATAATAGTTTACCATACTTCCTTAGTTTTCACTAAATAGAATATGACAAAATTAGTATAACTTGATTTTGGTGTTTAAGTAAAATTTCATGAGAAACTTTTTTAGTTTGCATAATATACTGTAAAGCGGCAAAGAATAAAAATTCCCAAATAAAGACGGGAATGCCAGGTTTTGAAACTAGAGGCAAATCCCGTCAATAGTTTTACATGTCTGTTTTTAATAACGCCTGCCGCCAACCGGCCGTTTATCGGTCAATTTTTTAAGTAAGCTTAAAATAGGCTTGTATTGAACATGGACGATACCACTGAATTCTGCAATCACTTCGATAACAACTAACAATCCAAAAATAATGAAGATACTTCCCCATAGCGTGGATTTTGAAAGTAGAATAGCACTCGTGCTGAAGAGAATGCCGAACCCATAAATAGCTAAAACAGTATTTCGGTGTGAAAGTCCTAATGCCAAGAGTCTGTGATGTAAGTGTGACTTATCCGGCTTTGAGATCGGTTTTTTGTTAACAATTCTGCGGATAATCGCAAAAGTTGTATCAAAGACCGGAACTCCAAGAATAATGATCGGAACCAAGAAGCTGAATAGCGTTACACTTTTGTATAATCCCAACAATGAAAGGATAGAGATAGAATATCCTATGAAAAGTGCCCCTGTATCCCCCATGAAAATTTTAGCAGGATGAAAATTATAAAACAGAAAGCCGATAATGCTTCCTAGTAAGATAAGTGAAAGTGTGAAAATAAGTACTTTCCCAGCTAAAAAAGCCATAATGGCAATGGTAACAATTCCAATTGCTGAGACACCAGCAGAAAGTCCGTCAAGCCCGTCGATTAAATTAATGGCATTTGTAATGCCTACAATCCAAAAAATCGTAAGCGGGTAACTCCAAGCACCTAAATAAAAGTTCCCTATATATGGAATGGTAACAAAGTCAATTTTCAGGCCACTTGCTAAAATGAGTGCTGCCACAATAAGTTGTCCAGCAAACTTGGTTTTTGCAGAAAGCTCATATTTATCATCCAAAATTCCGATGATAATAATTAAAATCGCTCCCACGCTAATCGTGTTAACTTTTTGTTCGTATAAGCCGCCAGCTAAATAGCCTGCGATTACACCAATAAATATGGCTAGTCCACCCAGCCTCGGCATTATTTTCTGATGAACTTTTCTCTCGTTTGGTTTGTCAATTGCCCCGAACCAGACGGCGAATTTAATAACAAACGGCGTAAGGATCAACACAGTAAATAATGCGGCAAAAAAGGCTATAAAAGCTTGAATATACATTCATCATCACCTTTTTGATTGGCATGTTTTATTCTTTTCCCAATCTTCCATATCGTATCACATTTCTTCCGATTTACAACGATTTTTTAATTGGAAGTTATGAAAATTTAATACATTGGACAAACTATATCGATTCAAACCACACTTTTTGCACAAATTTGCTCCTCTATTTTGACGCTATTAAATAATAAAAGTTTCATAGATTCGGCGGAAGGATCCCCCCTATTTACAAATGAAGAAATCCTTTTCTTCATATGGTATAATGCGTCTAGGTTATTATATATGGAAAACAGGAGCGAACTATATGTTAACAAAAGTGAAAATGCTTTTCAGCGACAGTACAAGAGAAATAAAACGTTTATCAAAAATTGTCGGCGAAATCAACCAATTAGAAAACCAAGTAGAGAAACTTACTGATGAAGAATTACGCCAAAAAACGGCTTTATTTATGGAAGAGTTAGAAAACGGCAAGACGCTTGATGATATTAAAGCAGAGGCATTCGCTGTTGTCCGTGAAGCATCAAAGCGTGTGCTTGGTATGCGCCATTTTGACGTTCAGTTAATCGGAGGACTCGTTCTTCATGAAGGTAACATTGCTGAAATGCAAACAGGAGAAGGAAAAACACTTGTCTCCACATTGCCAAGCTATCTTCACGCCCTAGAAAACAAAGGTCTCCATATTATTACAGCCAACGAATATTTAGCAAGCCGCGACTATGAACAGATGGGGAAAGTCCACGAGTTCCTTGGCCTAAACGTTGGGCTTAATATCGCACAAATACCACCCGAAGCAAAAAAAGCAGCATATTCTGCTCATATCACCTATGGGACAGGAAATGAATTTGGATTTGATTACCTAAGAGATAACATGGTTCAAGATAGTAGCCAAAAGGTTCAGCGTGGTCATCACTTTGCTATTGTAGATGAAATTGATAGCATTCTAATTGACGAAGCAAGAACCCCGTTAATTATTGCCAACAAATCTAGCTTTGGAGCAGAGCTTTTTCATATTACTGCAGAAATCATGAAAAGCTTTAAAGCCGATGTGGACTATGAGCTTTTCTCAGAAACCATGCAGATCTACTTAAAGGATGAAGGCGCCTTTAAAATAGAAAAGGCATTTGGAATCAGCAACTTATATGATGCCGAACACCAAGATCTTTTACATAATGTCACTCAATCACTAAAAGCGGCCGTTGTGATGAATAGGGATGTTGACTACATTGTAAAAGAAGGAAAAATTGAGCTTATTGATAAATTTACCGGCCGAATTATGGAAGGCCGCTCATTTAGTGAAGGACTTCATCAAGCGATTGAAGCTAAAGAAGGTCTTGAAGTAACGGAGGAAAATGAAACACAGGCAACCATTACAATCCAAAATTATTTTAGAATGTATAAAAAACTTGCTGGTATGACAGGGAGTGCCACCCCTTCCAAAGAAGAGTTTAATGAAACCTATAATTTGGAAGTTGTATCTATCCCTACCAACAAGCCTGTTCAAAGAATGGACTTTGATGAATTAATCTATAGCAAAAAGCAGGCGAAAATAGACCGGATTATTGAAGAAGTAGAAAGCATGAACAAAATCGGACGACCTGTTTTAGTCGGAACAACTTCGATTGAACAATCTGAGATTCTCTCTCAGCATCTATCAAAAAAAGGAATTAAACACCAGGTTCTCAACGCAAAAACAGAAGAAGATGAAGCAAAGATCATTTCTCTTGCCGGACAGAAGGGCCATATTATGCTAGCAACCAATATGGCGGGGCGCGGTACTGATATCATGCTCGGCGAAGGGGTAAAAGAACTTGGCGGGCTTCATATTATTGGAACGGAGAGACACGAGAGTTTCCGCATTGATATGCAATTAAGAGGGAGATCAGGTCGACAAGGTGACCCTGGTTCATCCATTTTCATTATATCAATTGAAGATGATCTGTTCCTTCATTATGATGTCGATCAAATGGACAAGTATAAAAAGAAATTAAAAACGAACGAGGACAGTCTCATTATTAGTCCTGATCCAAATAAATTTGTCCGGACTGTTCAGAAATTAGTTGAATCGGCACATCACTCCGCCCGCTCCAATTTATTGAAACTGGAAAACGTTCTTGATCGACAAAGTAAAATTATTTATTCAATGCGTGACCGGATTCTTGGCTCAAATTTGGAGGAAATGTTCCCTGAGGTTGCTGGCTATATAAAAAAATATATTCAACAGATTATCGTAAAATATTGTGATGTGAATAAACCTTCAGGCGATTGGAATCTACACGGTTTACTAGAAGAATTAAACTTTGCTTTTATCGAATTACCGATTACTTTTGAAGATCTTGAGGATCGAACAAGCGAAGAGATAAATGAACTAATTTTAGAAGAATACACAAAACTCGAACAACAAATTCTGTCCTTAAAAGAAGATGAAAACCTTGGAAGGCGATTAAAGTCATTGATGCTCCAAATTATTGATTCCAACTGGATCCAGCATTTAGATGTTATGACCCTAATAAAAGACGGAATCCATTTACACAGCTATGGCCAAGAAGATCCAAATCGAGTGTTTGAAAGTGATGCTCTTGCTGAATTTAATCAATTACTATTTGATATTGAATCAGGTGTTAGCATACGTTTCATCGAGTACATCAAAAGTCAATATGAGATGGAACAGGGAGGGAACGAATAAATGGCTTTATTTAAAAAGAAAGAAAAAAATGAAGAGATTACCGCTCAAGATGCACTTGAATTAGCCCATGAATCAAATCGTGAAGATATTGAATCAGAACTTGTCAAAACCTCCCTTGTTATCCATCCTGATTGGGAGCTTAGCAGCCAAGAGAAATATGTTTATATGTTCAAACATCAGGAACTACCATTACTCAAACCCAACCAAATTTCCATCAAAGGAATCAAGCTGTTACAGTTCGATGATGGATTTGTTGTGGTGGCACTGTTGCGAAATACGTTAACAAAAGCAATCCGATTCGAGAGTGTTGACCTCTTGCTTCTTGATGAAAACGGAGTGGCCTTGGCAAAAAGGCAGTTTGAATTGGACGGACTTGGTGAAATGCCGCCAATGAGCTGTATGCCATGGCGTTTCCTCTATCATAGCGAAGATAAAATAACAGATGCTCCACTACCTAAAGAGGGCTGGAGCATCGCATTTGAACTAAAACAATCAGCAACGGGACCTAATCAGCTAGACCTTGAGGAAAGCTGGGAAAAGGAACTATCACCCGTTCAAAAAGATCAACTAGAAAAACTTATTCCAACCCTTCCACCACTTGGACCTAGTGAAGTAAACATCATGGGACTTGAAGTAAAACTATTGGACAACGGGAATTTGGTTTCCACTGTCCTCATCCGAAATGGCAGCAATAAGGAACTCCAGTTTGAAAAATTGCCATTAGTCATTGAGGATGCTACGGGCGAAAAAATCGCACAAGGCAGCTTCACCTTGCAAAATTTCAAAGTAAAGGCAAACACAACCAAACCATGGACATTTATTTTTCCAAAAGAATTGATTACGAAAGAAAACCCAGACCTTTCAAAATGGAAGGTACATCCACCAGAAAAAACAGAATAGCACTGAATGCCCAGGCGTCGTTTCTTAGGAGATGATTGCTTGGGTTTTGTTTTTGTACAAATTTTTAAGTATTTGTCTTTGTCGTGATACCCAAAATTATTCAACATCGCCTTTTCCTACAACCAATAAGTGACCAACTAAAAACGCCCCCAATCGATTGGAGGCATTTTTCTAGTAATCTATTAATTCCCCGCAGGTATGTACTCAAGATAGTTTTCTATGTTTGTAACATATAGTTGAGATCCGAGGTTATACTGGCCGCCAAATGAATCATCTATTTGGTAGACACGATACATTTCGCCAGGATTTAAAACACGGACTTTTATTAGATTGTTATTTTCATCTTTTTGCCATAAATTCATCTTCTTTTTTATGTATACGGTTCCAACTTGTCCTTGTTTAACTGGAAGTAGTGAAGTTACATCCTTTACTTGTTCTGGCTGAATAAATCTTCTTGCTCCAAGGTATCTGGCTTTGTAATAGCTCATATTTAAGTTAGCAATTTCTATACCTTGTGGTGAAGCGTGAATAAACTTATTATCACCAAGATATATTGCAGAATGCGATGGGCCACTCTTATAGGTTGTAAAGAATAATATATCCCCTGGTACCATTTCATCATTGCTGATTTTTTCACCTTGTGAAAATTGATCCGCGCTAGAACGTGGAAGTTCGACACCGTAATGTTTATATACATATGTTAAAAACCCTGAACAATCAAATCCTTGTGGTGTGGTGCCACCCCATTTATATGGTACACCTATTAATGTCTTTGCGAAATCGGTTAGTTCATTTTTTTCAGCAGCTTTTGCCGTTGTCTGTGTCCCAACTAAAAGCGGGAGAACAAGAGCAAAAACGGCGAAAAATCTTAAAATATTCTTCATCAGTATAAATTCCCCCAAGACTTTTACAAATTTATGTATATTCATAGAATAAATTAGCGAAAATAATCCTTACTTAAATTCTATAATAGTCTGAAAAAAACGTCTATTTCATTTCCGTTACAAAACGCGTTTTAATATTACGTTTTGATTACAATACGGATAAATCGGTATAAAAAGGGAAAATAAGGGAATTTAAGCTTTTTATTTAGATATTTTCACAAAATTTTTGGTGTTTATTGATGCTACGCCAACAATGATAAAAATAAAGGGCTGTTTTTAAATTTGAGAGGAATTTATCTGTGAAAAAAGGGGGTTATTAATAATAAAGTTGTTTTTTATGAAAAAACAAGTGATATATCCACAAATAAATTTAATTTTATCTGAAAAGTAAGGAGAAAATTCCCGAATGATTTGTTATATCAGCGAAAATATGGAATTTATCAGCGAAAAAACTGATATATCGGCGAAAAATTCATTTTATCAGCGAAATAACTAATTATATCGGCGAAAGGCGTTTTTCAGCGAAAACAAGCGACGTATCCGCGGAAAAATTCATTTTATCAGCGAAACGCTGACCACTGTCAATAGCATAGCAGCAATAATATAGAAAACTATCCAAAAAAAAAGAACGAACAAATTTCGTTCGTCCCTTTTTTAGCTGAATTCCGGCCAATTTTTCTGGAATTCATCGTTCTCTATTTTTTCTAAAGTTCGGTATTTAAATGGAATTAGATCCTTTTCTTCTTTTTCAATAAATTCTTTGGCAAGCTCAAATGGAATTAAATCAAATTGATCTTTCTTTTCAGAAATAAAATACACACCCACAATTTGACCTTTCTGCTTCACATCTATATGAATGAATGCCGGATAATAGGAGTTGTCGCTTGACTCAAGAACTGCCTTAGCGGTAACGGTTCCATCTTCTTCGACCTCAACTGCCTCATTACCGGTTTTATCTAAAACTTTTATAGCCCAGCCTTGTTTTTTATATCCACCAATAATTTTTGGAGGGCTTTGCTCAAATTGTTTCAATAATTCTTCATGTCCAGTTAATTGTTCCATTTTTAAAAAACTCCCTCCACTTTAAAAATTGCGGATTTATTCAGCTATTTTTTAGCTACATTTTATAAATTAGCACAACAAACAGTAAACTGCAAATTATGGTTTGAAAAATAGTTCATGCATTCAAAATAAAAGGTAACAATAGCGTCCGCAATTTCCAAATGATGGTTAACAAACCTTAGTACTACCTTTTCACAAAAAGGGCCACTCTATACTAGCAGAGGCCACGATAAATCGAATATTATTTATAAACAGCTGTAATTTGATCTACAAAGATTTGTCCTTTGTTTTTTGCTACATCATCCACTTCCATATAGCGGACAGGAGTCTCTAGCTTATATGGCGGCGTTAATCCTGTTGGGATGTTTGCTTCAACATACTGCCAACCAACCCAATCCAATGCTTTCACTAAATCAAGCTGGACAACATTGTTTTTAGCATCTGAGAGCTGGGAACGGAGCCAGTGCCCTTTGCCATCACCATACACCCACATTCCGATTTTCACCGGTGTGCCTGGAATGGCAATTGGCGTAGTTGGGCTTGCATAGACACCCGATGTCCCAGTGGTTCCAGTAAAATCATAGGCCACTTTAAGCGAGTGTGAGCCTTCTTTTACATAATTTCTCTCCGGTACTACTTGAATGGATTGATAATTTGCTCCACTAGCCTTCCAAGAGCTTAGGCTACCTTCAAAATCCTCAATGACAATCGTGCCTGGATTTCCGACAATGACATTAAATTGCGTTGAAACGGATCCATAAGAAATCGTCACAGTTCCCATTCCGTCTACTTTACCAGCTTTAAAAATACCATTCTCAATGGTACCAACTTGACCAGAGACTTGATAATTGAAAATGGTTGGGTCTGAAACAACCTTTTTCCCAGCTAAATAACCCTCAGCTGGAATAGAAAAAGTACCGTTTTGGTCAACCATAATTGTTTTATTTGCCACTTTAATTGAATCAAGCTGATTAACAACTTGTGCTTGTAAACTAGCTTTAACTAACCCACTTGCAGCTGTAATCGCCCCATTCCCAATTGTTTTTCTGGCTGTAAACGATCCATCACTGTTAAATGTTCCAAGGTTTGAGCTCCATGTAAGTGGATCCTTAATCGTGATTGGGTTATTATTTTTATCCAAACCTTTAACAGCTATATCAAGACTCTTATAGGTTGCTCCCGCAAAAAGCTTGAGATCATTAGCATTTAAAATCAGTGTATTTAATGGACCTGCCTTCCAAGTACCCACGATTAACAAGGAATTACCGACACTTCTTTCTTTTCCATCTGATGGAGAATTGATGACTGTAGCATCTGTCTCACCTGGTTCACGAACAACCATTGTCGACGATCCGCCACCATCGAAGGTCATTGCTTCAACAGCTCCTAGATCCTTCATCACTTTCGCAATCTCTGTAAGCGTCACGCCTGAACTATCTTCCTGGCGTCCATCTATGACAATTACAAAAACAGATCCATCTTTTTTAATACCGATGGCTGTACGCGGATGCGCACCGGTAATACTAAACGTTTGTGCCTGCCCATCTTTAACAAGGTGATAGCGCCCACCTATGGCCTGATCAACCATATTCCAAGCAGGATTATCATAAGACAAATTGATGTCAACACTATCGCCGGCAACAAGCGTCTTCAGATAATCACTTCCTAGCCCATGACCTGATAAAATAAGCTCGCCATCATTTAGCGGTGCATTGCCTTTTCCAACAATTACTTCCTTCACTGTTGCTTTTACAGTGTTATTTCCGTTTAATTGGCCCTGGACATTGGATAGCACTACCTCTGTTCCAAGTTCATTCGTCAGCGTCGTATTCGCAAAATACTGTGTGTATAATACAAGGTAATTTGCATTTCGGCGTTTATTAACCGAATTGATTATGTACGGATTTTGGCCATTAACTGATACTTGAAGAGAAATTTCAGGATTTCCAATCATGGCTTTTCCATCCGGGGAGACACCAAAGATCGTTCTTTCACTTGCCGGTGTTGTATTTGTTGTGACAAGCTCCCCATTTCGAACTGTTAAGTCCGTTGGTGAGCCATTATCTGTAAAATAATCGCCATTAACGCCGCCGATAACGTAGTGTTCTTCAGCCTGGTTATTTTCAGCCATACTACTAACGGTTTCAAAGCCAATCATTTGATCTTTTGCTAATGCAGTTTCTAACTTTAGCTGTGATGCCTGCTGGTCAACGTTGAGAACGTAAATTTCCTGGTTCTCACGACTATTTGCTACTGATAATTTGGATTGGGTAACACCAGGAGCGATCACTGTCGATTTTTCGTCCGTT
Organism: Neobacillus sp. PS3-40; assembly: GCF_030915485.1. Lineage (GTDB taxonomy): Bacteria > Bacillota > Bacilli > Bacillales > Cytobacillaceae > JAUZPL01. The sequence continues at coordinate 1,928,206 of NZ_CP133266.1, forward strand.
ACCGTTCCAAGTGATAATTTTGTTCCATACAATTCAGGATTTACCTGGCGAAGCTTTGCAAGGGAAGGCGTTTTGTATTCAACATATCCTTTTACATTTGTTACAAAATACGGACCACCCACCCCATACTGGCCGCCGTACATGGAGCTATATTGATAGACACGATAGCTTTCTCCAGGTTTAAGTACCCGGATAAAAATGAGTTTATTATTGCTATCTCTTTTCCATAGATTAATTGACTTTACAATATCAACTCTGCCGACTTGGCCTTTTACTAGTTGTACTCCATCCCAGTAGACGACCGTATCTGATGCCGCTTTTACCTCCGTTTCATGAAACGCAGGAAGCATTGATGCCAGAATCAAAATAAAACAAATAATAATTTTATTTTTCATTTCTCTCTCCTTAAAGTTGTATTTCTATTTCTATATCTATCAATCTATTATACGACAAAATCTACTACAATTTCCTCTATTTCGGCAATATTGGGATTTTATGCCCAATTTCCCCTGTTACCCCCATAAACAAAAAACCGCTCCCACTAGTAGCAGGCGCGGTTTGATTTTTAAGGAGTGAAAAAATCTTGGGTAAAATAAGGCACATTCGTGTTAGCTTGAAACTGTTCCCCCACCCCAACAAAAGTATAGTCGGAGTTTAATATATTTTCACGATGCCCAAGCGAATTCATAAAAGCTTCATGGGCAAAAATACTACTAGAATAACCCATCGCAATGTTTTCACCTGCTGTCCGATAGTAAATTCCTTCCGCTTTCATCCTAACGAACGGATCTTCACCCTTTAAATTGACATGATCAAAGAAGTGATTTACAGCCATATCAAGACTATGCTTTCGAGCAGCTGTTCTTTCCCTTTCATCCCATCCCAATGCTAAAAGTCCGTTAGTCACGCGTGCTGCATTGATTAGATCAAACATTTGCATTTCAAATGCTTGCTTCAGTGTACTGGATGGGATACCAAAACGGGCAGCCTTTCTATTTTCCATTGATTTGGATAGGATTTGAATTCCTGTTACCTTTCCTTGATTGTGTAGATCGTAAAAAATAGTAATATAAAAACCAGCTTGATCAAAAGTCTGCACGCCATTACTGTTGTTAAGAAGGTAATTCGTATTTCCCTTCACTATCCCTTTGATTGGGTTGCCTAGTGCATTTTTAACATCAGTACTGGTAGAACCGACATGAATATTTTTTACATAATAACGATCATCCATTGTAAACATACCAGCTACTTTATTATCCAAATAGCTTACCATGTAAAAATGATGGTACTGCTGATAGTAGGTGTACCAGTTAAGGTTGTACTCATTTAAAGAGGTTCTCTTTTCTTTCCCAAGCTTGGCTTCAACAGATCCTTTCAATTCATCCAACTGAATGCTAGCTTGACTACTTTCAATCGCCTGCTTTTTACAGGTTTGCTGTCCAAGCTTGACCTTTGAAGGAGTTTCATAGTTAATTCTGTCATCACGATCAACAAACAAGCCTCCACCAACACTAAGTTTTCCAGGCTTAAATGCGTATATGCGATACGTTTCCCCTTTTTTCAAAACCCGCGATGTTTCCTTTGTCTCCCCAGTCAATTTGTAGAGAGGTGTATTTTTCAAAATGGTTAATCTTCCAATTTGCGCAACTTTTAAATCACTTGAATCCCATTTGATCACAGTTTCAGGGCCAATACTACTGCAGAGTTCCTCCGCATGTGCTGATGTGACAGGTGTGAGTAAAAATAAAATACTGACAAGAGTGATACCTAAAAATATTTGTTTATAAACTCGCATCATAAATCCCTTCTATTCTTCCTAACTATTATTCTCACTAATATACCATTTCAATAAGAATTTTTCTTCTAAAAATAAACTTGAAACGCCTTCAATTTCCGGCTTATTTTTTAATTGAATATAACTTAGTATTTTCTAAAGAAACTCTGAATAATTGTCTTTACAATTGGAAGTTTTTTATGTAAAATTACTAAAATTGTCTAAATTTTTAAATCATTTACATATCATTCTTATTACATTTAGGAGTTCCGCTATGCTTACCTAAACTATCCTTCCAAATGAGGTGCAAAATAAGTTGGTGAATCTCCTTAAGAAAAACTATTTTTTTATTCTATTAATCAGTTTAATGACATTGCTTTGGACGTTAAAAAACATATTCTTTGTCCACGAAACTGAACTTGCTCCAAATAGGTTACTCATCTTTTGTTCCTCATTAGGTTTTAGTATTTTAGTAGCTAGTTTTCTGCTTTTTCGTTTCAAATGGATCGGCTATAGTCTAGCCGTTATTTTATATACATCCACGTCCTTTCTTTTCTATGCAGACATTGTCTATAACCGCTACTATCATGCGATCCTACGGATTGAACTGCTCTCCCAAGCAAAGCAACTGCACAAAATTAAGGATTCCATCTATTCACTTATCTATCATTCAGATATATGGTACTTGATGGATATCCCTATTATTATTCTTTTGATGTTTTTCTTTTTAAAAAAATGGCCTATTAAAAATGGAAAAATTGCCGGCGTCTCGTTATTTTCAGTTGGGGCCGGGATTATATTTGCTATTTCCTATTTTTCCCTACAGTTTACGTATTCAGATCAATATAAAGTTTCACTTACTGGCGTAATACCTGCACATGTATATGACCTTTCATGGAATATTTATAAACGAACATATATCAAACAGACATTTTTACAGGAGAATAACCTAGCCTCCATTCGCAAGGAGTTTACAGAAAAGCAGGAGATTCAAAAATCATCCCCCTACTTTGGAAAATTTAAAGGGAAAAATATCATTATGGTTCAGACCGAGGCGTTGAATGCCTTTCCAATTAATCTGAAAGTGGATGGGCAGGAAGTAACACCGAATTTAAATAAACTAATCCAAACAAGTCACTACTATCCAAATACGTATTTACAAATTGGGCGGGGAAATACCTCTGATGCTGAATTTGTCGCAAATAATTCACTTTATCCGATGGGGTATGTTGGGGCGTATAAAGGCTTCCCGAAGAATGACTATCTCTCCTTCGCCAACGTCTTAAATGATCTTGGTTATTCGACAAGTGCCACGCACGGAAATTCACCAGAGTTTTGGAACCGCTTAGAAGCATACAAGAAACAGGGATATAGTAAATTTTATTCTAAAGGCGATCCAGAAATTGTAGCGGATGAAATCATTGGATTAGGGATTTCTGATCGGAGTATTTTTAGACAGATGGCGCAGATATACAAGAAAGAGAATAAGCCTTTCTTTAACTTTATCATTTCACTTAGTAGTCACAGACCCTTTGTCCTTCCTGAAAAATATCAGCTCCTGCCGCTTCCTGAAAAAATGAAGAATACTTCAACCGGAAATTATTTGGAAAGCATTCACTATTTTGATGATTCGCTGGGGTATTTTATCGATCAATTAAAAGCAGAAGGAATTTGGGACGATACTATTCTTGTTGTTTATGGCGACCATTATGGCCCGCTTCCAATTGATGAAAAACAAATTAAAGATTTTCTAAATGTAGATTTTAATGAGAAAACTAGATTTAATATTCCATTAGTGATCCATCATCCTGGTGAGGAAAAAGGAGTTTTAAACGAAGGGGTAGGCAGTCAAATGGATATTTATCCTACCTTAACAGCTTTGTTAGGAATCAAAGAGCCGCTCGTTCAGCTCGGAACTTCCCTTGATGCCGATTATCATCAAATCGTTGGGTTTGCTTTTGAAACGACAAGATATTCATTCTATTCAGATGACTATGATTATATCGCCGCCCATCAAGGCGTTTTTGAATTAGGAACCTGCATCGACAATCATACGAAAAAGCCAACAGATGTCCAAAAATGCAAAAAAGGCTATGATTCCATTTTCAATGACATGCAAACCTCCACCTTTTTACTTGAAAATAATTGGATTGGAAAAATCTTTGAAAATGGGCCTGTTTTGGCGAATGGGAGGAATTAGTTTTTGGCGATTTTGCGCTAGATAACGGGTTCCGTTACCTAATAAGAAATTGCTATCTACAAACTACAAATCCCAGTGTTTTTTATAGTTGAAGATCTAAAGAGCCCAGTCAGTATAACTGGGCTTTTTCCCATTCCCATTAAAAGTAAGTGCCTAATTTAACTTATTACCTCCATTTTTCAGCCGCTAGGTTGCTAATTCGTCAAAATCACACTCTAAAAAAGCTTAACTATATGCATAGTTTGCCTTTATTTGCGTATCGAGCAGGTTTATTTGCGAAAAAACAAGTTTCTTTTGCGAAAACGCCTATTTCATTTGCGAAACAACTATTCATGGGGTTTTAAACCTATTTAATTTATTTATAAAATTTTGTAACTAAAATAATGTTGTTCTTTATCAAATTAAAACCCTAGTAAAATAGCAATATATAAAAGGCAGCATTCCTAAAATTAGGATTGCTGCCTTTTTGAATGATTATTCGTTAGCTTGAGCTAGTTTATCTTTTGAAGGGGTTTCATACTGTACATGACCCTTTAAATTTGTAATAAAGTGATCAGCACCTACTCCATATTGGCCACCATGGTTGCCAGTATAGTTATAAACACGGAAAGACTCACCCGCTTTTAAGACACGTACGAATACAAGCTTGTTGCCTTCGAGTTTCCAAAGGTTAATATCAACTGTAATCGTTACTCGGCCGATTTGACCTTTTTTCAAATGTTTCCCTTTCCAAAATACAGGTTTTTTTGGTATCTCTAAAGCACTTGGATGGAAAGAGTATTGTTCCCATGTTACATCATTCACTACCTGTGGACCAATGTCTTTAATATTTTTTGAGTCTGATACGAATGGAATTGCATCTGGTGAGGATCTGAATACTAATTTTGCATCATCACTAACTGGCGCGATTCCCCAGTTATTATCCGCTGTTGGATTTACTGTACCTTTTGACGTGATATAATCCATTAAAATTTGACGATTTTCAAATGGAGAGTCAACAACAATCGTTGCTTTTCCACCCTTCGTCCCAGGGAAGTTTCCTCCGCCACTTGCACGGTAGTTATTTGTTGCAACAATAAATTTCTGAGTTGGATTTATTGGTGTACCATCCATATTGGTAAAATTGATAATCCGGTGTGAATCAGCATTTGCAACATCACCAGAAGTATAGTTATATCTCGCTGGCTTTGTCACATCAATTTGATATCTTACACCATCAATTACATCAAAATTGTACGGTTGGAACCCGTAATCTATTAATTCTTGAGGGTCTGTAATGTTTGGATCAATTTGCTTAAATTGAGAAGCAGACATTTCTAACCATTCTTTTACCTCTGAACCTGTTAGCTCAACAGCTTTAAGGGTATTGTTATACAAATATAGGTCATTTGCGCTCTTAATAGAAAGATTGCCTTTTGTGATATTTGTATAATCACTCGTTCCTTGTCGGCCTGCTTTGAATGGTGCTCCAGCTGAAATGATTGGTATATTTTTAAGGTCTGGGCGATTTGCTTTAATCCATTTCTCAACGTAATCTAATTGTGCATTGTTTACAATCTGAATCGTCGGGTCGTCCATCACACGTGAAAAGTAACTGTACATCGGTGAAGTTGTCACACCAATTTTTCCACGAACATAGGCAAGTGTACCCTCATGAGCATCTTTTACGGCAGTAACAATTGCCTGATCCGGACCATCAACAGTCGATACCTTCGTTTTATCAGGAAGAGTTTTAGTAAGTGGTCTAAGAGTAGCTTTAGAACTTGCTACAGCCCATTTACCATTAACCTTTTGCAATTCAAGGTCCATTACACCTAAGTTATTCCCCCAAAATCCAGCTTCCATAGCTGGAACATTGTTGATATGGCCATCAACATTATCTATTCCTGTTTTATCAGAAAAAGATCCATCACCAGGGAAGTTTAAGTGAGCATGTCCAAAAAGAAGTGCATCAACACCTGCCACTTTACTTAACGAGTACACAGCATTTTCTGCATCCTCTTGTCCTGCCGCTGCAATATCACAACCAGAGTGTGCTATTGCTACAATAATGTCAGCTCCAGCCGCCTTCATTTCAGGGATAAATTTATTGGCAGTTTTAACAATATCTTTTGTAATCACTTTTCCAGATAAATTGTCTTTATCCCACTGCATAATTTGCGGTGGTGCAAACCCAATAACCCCAATCTTTATGGTTTGTTCGTTTCCATTCTGGTCTTTTACTACTTTATTAAGGATTTCGTATGGTTTGAAATAATTTTTGTCATTCGAAGGGTTGTTGTCGTGATCATCTTTGTAAATGTTTGCATTAACGATTTTGTAAGGGGCCTCTTGGAGTGCGTTCGTTAAATAGTCTAAGCCATAATTGAATTCGTGGTTTCCTACAATACCAGCATCATATTTTAATAGGCCCATCGCTTTAAACATGGGATGTACTTCTTTAGGTCCTAATTTCTTAACCTTTGCCACGTAGTCGGCCATCGGGTTCCCTTGTAATAAGTCCCCCGCATCAAATAACATAGAGTTTTGTTCAAATGTTGGACTGCTTGAATCATTTGAGTTGATTTTATCCGCCCTTGCTTGCTTGATCAGTTGAGCTGTTCTATCAAGCCCGTAGTCAATGGTTGGGGCATCCTTGTAATAATCATAATCCATAACGTTGTCATGTAAATCGGTGGTTTCTAAAATACGAAGCTTAACAGTACTAGAATTTACAACATCTGCATAAGTAACAATAGGAGCTGCTTGAGGAACAATCAACCCGCATGCAAGTGCAAAACCTGCAAACGCTTTCACTTTATTCATCTTTTTTACCAAAAAAATCCGTCCTTTCATAGTGGAATTTTTTTAAAAATAGGAAACAAATCAATAATACCATACAATCTTTTCCAAGGAAAATTTTAAGAGGTGACAGGCACCCTCCATAAAATGTAATCTAGTAAATTATAATTTTTGTCGAATTGTGACCATTTAATTCTAAACTTGAAATATATGGAACACTTGTAGACTATTGTCCTAATTTATTATAGGCAAGTAATTTGAAATTTGGTATTCTATATTATAGTATTCAAACTTTGTCAATATCGGAGGCTTATTTTTACATGAGGGCTGAAATGAGAAAGAAAAAACGAATCTTGTTACGAGTAATAGGAATTTCACTTTTACTTGTACTAATTGGCGCTGGAGTATATGGCTTCTCCGTTTATAAATCGTTAACTAAAGCAGTCGATACAATGCACCAACCTATTGATCGACAAAAGTCCGAAAAAAGGCCTGAACAAGTGACGTTGACGAGAAAACAGCCCTTCTCTATTTTAATGCTTGGAGTCGATGAGCGAAAAGGAGACAGTGGTCGGTCAGATACAATGATTGTTCTGACTGTTAATCCAAACCTAAACACTGTAAAAATGCTAAGTATTCCTAGGGATACTCGCACTGATATTATTGGAAAAGGCAAAGAAGATAAAATAAATCATGCCTATGCCTTCGGTGGTGTCGACATGTCTGTAAAAACAGTTGAAAATTTCCTTAATATTCCAATTGACTATTATATGAAAATTAATATGGAAGGATTTAGGGATATCGTAGATGCTGTTGGTGGAGTGAACGTAACGAATGATATTAATTTTAATTATGATGGGAACCATTTCCCCAAAGGACAACTAACCCTTAATGGCCAAGAGGCATTAGATTTTTCTAGAATGAGGCACGATGATCCTCGTGGAGATTTTGGCCGTCAATTGAGACAGCGTGAAATCATTCAAGCTGTCCTTGATAAAGGAGCGAGCTTTACTTCTCTTACGAAATATAACGCCATTTTTACAGCACTTAGCAGTAATGTTAAAACCAATTTGCTTTTCGATGAAATGGTGGATATACAAAAAAACTATAAAGAAGCCAGTAAGAATATTGAACAATTAGCGATTGAAGGCAAAGGAACAATGATGGATGGAATCTACTATTTAATTATCTCTGATGAGGAGAAGGCAAAGGTTCAGAATGAATTGAGGACACATTTGGAATTAGCTAAATAACGTGTAAGTATGAATATAACCGTTCTTCCTATTGTAGGAGGAGCGGTTATTTGATGCTCTTTTCAGTAGAAATAGGTTGTTTGTAGAGCTGACAATTGGTTTACTTATGGAGTGCCAAACTGCAAATAACTTGTGAAGTCGTATGTTTTCCACACCATTCTATTCACGGGAAAATTCACATAAGATTTTGGCCTTCCTAGACTTGATGAAGGACTTTTTCTTGTAGCTCGACCGAGTTTGGGCCTTCATTGCCTTGATGAAGGACCTTTTTCTTGTTGCTCAACCGATTTTGGACCTTCATAGCCTTGATGAAGGCCTTTTTCTTGTTGTTCAACCAAGTTTGGGCCTTCATAGCCTTGATGAAGGACCTTTTTCTTGTTGCTCAACCAATTTTGGGTCTTCATAGCCTTGATGAAGGACCTTTTTCTTGTTGCTCAACCAAGTTTGGGCCTTCATCGCCTTGATGAAGGACCTTTTTCTTGTTGCTCAACAGAGTTTGGGCCTTCATTGCCTTGATGAAGGACCTTTTCTTGTTGCTCAACAGAGTTTGGGCCTTCATTGCCTTGATGAAGGACCTTTTTCTTGTTGCTCAACAGAGTTTGGGCCTTCATTGCCTTGATGAAGGACCTTTTTCTTGTTGCTCAACAGAGTTTGGGCCTTCACCCCTTAAAGCAACTGGAAATTAGATTGAAAAAGAGTATTAAAGTTGTAGTAATATTTTCCTCGTATCCATTCACATGATAAAGCACAACAAATTCTTACCCTCTAAAATTTTTATTAACCTGGTGAGTTACCTTGTTTAGAAATAAACTCCATTAAAAGTAAACCCGTTACAATTTTCCCCCATTTTTTTAATCCAAATCTTAATCGAACCCCATTATACTAAGGTATTTCTTCTATTAGATCAAACGTTTGACCAACTACTACTTTTGACATATTCTTATAAACTTTTACATAAACCGACAACAAAGTAACTATACCCCACACTGAGTATCTCAAAAAACAAGAATAAAATAGGATAACAAAAAATAAGATAATAGTAATGAAGAAAAAAGGTGGGGTACTGATAAATGAAAAGGCTATTTAGTGCTTTTTTCGTAATGATCCTATTATTCTCTTTTTTAACGACAGCAAGTGCATCGACTCCAGAGCCAAGTCGAACCCAAGTACATGTCCTACTAAATAACGCAAGTGCAACTCAAGGTAAACTCTGTTGTTGGAATCCTTATTCTAAAACAGCTGTTTCCAAGGCATTAAACAAGTATTTTACCAATGGATTCATTGATACATTTTTTTCTGAAAGAATGGAGTTTTATGGCATAGGGAAAAGTGGGCTCTTGTATAATACGATTCTACCAACTGATAATATGTTTATGTTCCTTACAGATTTTAGTTGGAGTAGCGATACAAAAGTAAGCTATTTGAGGGCTGGTAAATATAAATACATTAGGATTTCTGAATTTGTTTATAATGAAATGGATGGGAACAACACGTATACCGTTACACTAATAAAAGCTATTGATTCGGCCCAACCGTATAAGATTCTTTCCATTGATAGAGCATACGAGGAATAATACCAATAGAAAAACGAACCTCTCTAATGAGGTTCGTTTTTCTATTGGAAATTTACTGGATGGTGCCTGGCACCCTACTTAACTGGATACATATAAAAGTTAGCTAAATTTTTATAGTAAAGGTTTCCTTGGGCATCTTGTTCTACATTGTATGCTCCGCTTTCAAGTAGGTTCTTATAGCTCATGTCAGCAGGATTTAGTTTGAATAGTCGACCTTCGATTGTTCCATAAATAAAGCCATCCTTACCTACTAGTAGCTTCGCGTTGCCAAAACGTCCCGAGATTCCATTCAGCATTTTAACTGTTCTGAATGAATTATTTACCGGATCATAAGAAAAAATGGTGCCATCCGCCGCGCCCCATATATTCCCATCCGGCCCTTTTATTAAGGACATTACCAATGAAGCATTGACGATTGGTAATGGAATCAATTCTTTTTCACTAGGATTCTGTGGATCAAATCGAAAGAATTTTGCACCATCATTTGCTTTTTGATAGTTAGCATGAATCGAGGATCCCCCATATATTTTTGTATCATCAGGAAGTAACGTAATGATACTTTGATTAGGAATATAATCCTCATATGCCTGGTATTGATTTGTAGTTAAATCGTAATCTAGTAAAAGTCCACCTTTTGTAGAGGTTTGTGGATATGTACCTGCGAAAAGATGATTATTGTAGCTTGTTAAAGCTGGTATTCTTTCTTGGCCTAATTTATCCAGAGAAATCAACTCTTTAACGGATGTTTGGTTCCATGGTTCGTTCGGGCTTACTTCCAATAATCTTGCCCTTGGATAGCCCCCAGCATATATTTTTCCATTTACAAAAATGGCACTTTCTAATTGATTAATCCCACTCAATTGGATGCTTTTCTTCTTAACCGTATCATATTGAGTAAGCCCACCTGTCATATATCCATTTACATATATGTACTTTTTATCAGGATCAGAAAAGATTGAATATAAATTTACTGGTTGCGTTGGAAACGTAGCTTTTTTTATTTTCAATTGATTTGTGACTGGGTTATAAAGATAATAGGTTCCATTGTTATCGATTAAGCCTGTTAAAATAGATTGGGATGGATCATCTTTTAGATTTATAAAATCAAGAGACAACGCATTAGCTTTACCTGGAAGGGACGCATTTGTATTTCTACTTGTGCCGTTATTCAGGTCGTAACCGTAAAAATTCCCTTGATAGGTATAATAAAATTCATTTGTTTGCTCATCTTTTGGCGAAAACCCTCGTGAATCAACATCAAATTCATTTAGAAATGCTCCCGTTGAAAAACTATAAATATTACCCTTATGGGATGGATAAAATTTGACGGCTAAATAGTTGTCAATCAGTTTCATTTTCTCTACATATGATTCACTTTGATAGTTTTCTGTTGGCAATGTGACTTTGAAATTATTATTTAGGTCCCAAATTAATAGATCTTCCGTTGGGCCGCTGCTTACATACAAATACTGATTATTTGGATCAACAACTAAGGACTTTGCATAACTCTTCCCAACAACCGTCGACAAGGTACGCTCCTTTTTCTCTGTTTTTTTATTAAAAACAAAAACGTTTGCTCCATAGGCAGTTGACCCATATACATATTGATCATTAACCGTTAAATCCTGAATCGAGGTGTCGGATTGATTCTCCATCATATCTCCAAAGTCTTTAAGCTGATCTGTATTCGGATTATAGCTATATAACTCACCTCTCGTGGTCCCACCGATCCAGAGAGTTCCATCTCGATCAACATCAAGCCCCCATGCACTTGTGGAGTTTTGCAATGGATAAACGCCTCGAACTTGGTTCGTATTCAAATCAACCACTGCAAGTGAGGCAGGTGTTCCGTGAAGAATTACATATAAATAAGCATTCCCGTTCTGATCCATACCCGCCTTAGATGCCATCGTACTAAGATTGAACACCTGAGGTCCTAAATCTTTAGGCTGAATCGCAGGAATTGTAGGAGTGGTCGGCACTCCGTTACCCTGATCATCATCATCCTTAGAAGTGCCATTCGAACATGCGAGATCCTGTAATTTTTGTTTTGAAGGAGTTTTATAGCTTATCAAGGAGTCACGTTTTACATAATAGCCGCCGCCTACCCCCAAATAATCCTCCTTAAAAGTATAAATTCGGTATGTATTCCCCTGTGATAATAGTTTTTCTTGAATAGGATTACTACCGACAAAATGATAAAGTGGTGTATCCTTCACAATAGACAGCTTGCCAATCTGTCCAGAAGACATTGAAACTCCATCCCAATTAATCTGTTGCCCAAGTTTAATTCCCTGACAGCTTGCATCTACATCTGCATTTGCACTCATTGGTAGTAATGAAAATATAATTAATGCCGTCATAAATAAATACATCATTCGTTTCAAGCTGCATCACTCCAAAGATTGTTTTTCATCATAAAACTTCCTCAAAAAAAATAAACGCTCAAAGTCTACTAAAGCGCCATAAAAGGAAAATATTTTCTATTATACCATAATAATAGTTATATAGAGCGGTATTATTTTGAAAAAAAATCCATATTTGGTATTAACTTTGGAATCGTACTGGTAATTGAAGGAATTCAGAGAAATCAAAATTAGCCACATCTACTATAATTAAGGCATTTGGATGGATAGATAGAAACAAAAGATTCGGAATGAATCGGCTTGCTGACGGCTCAACAGAAATATGATTTGAAAGACATTATACCCTAAATTTCTCAGGACAAATTGGTAATAAATCGTTATTAAATCAAGCAATTATCTCTATTAAATCAAACGTTTGATTTAATACAATCTTCGACAATTCCAATTCAATTACTACAAAAGGTGTCAAAGACAGAGGCTGGCTATAAGCCATGGAATGTTAACAAAAAGGAAAAGCCCTGTAGTATTTTCTCTCTACAGGGCCTTTCAACATTCCAAGCATTTGTTGGTCATCTATTGGGTAGTACAGGCAGTTTCCCCTGGATTATAGATACTCTATTTGAATTCAACATATCCCATATAATTATTTTTATTCCAACTTAGTTTACTATCTGAGTATGCATAAAACCCTACGTAATAAGTACCTGGACTTAGATCCTTGTCTAGTTCACTAAAATAACAATTATCAGCATTTGAGAAGTTATTATCTGATGTAATAATCTCGTTCCCATCCTTGTCATAGAGGGTTACGCCAAGATCACTACTTAAGCTTGCATCTTCAGTAGTAGCAGTAACTGAAATCGTTTTATTTTCAGTTAAATTGATCATAAATAGATCCATATCATTTATATCAGATACGCTTCCATAAATATCATTTTCTAAGTTTACAAGAGGGTCAGCATTATCTAGATATCCATTATCTTCTTGCTCATCAACCTCTCCTTTTCCACTAAGCGGAGGGTATATCTTACGATTCAAGTCTAGTAAATTTGTGTTATTATTCGTTTTTAATGCTTTTAATTTATTAATAGGAATAGCCAAATTCATATTTTGACCATCTATAAGGCTTGCTACTACAACACCTATCACTTTCCCATTTTGGTTAACAAGCGCTCCTCCACTATTTCCGGGAGAAATTGGTGCACTTGTTTGAATTCTTGTCACCTTTTCTACTGGAATCGAGGTATTACTAATAATCCCTTCAGTCATGGTGTTTTGAATTCCAAGAGGGCTCCCTAAGGCATAGACCTTTTCACCGGTTGAAATTTTAGTTGAATCACCCAATTCAGCCACAGACAAATTATTTGGACCATCTATCTTTACTATCGCTAAATCTTCTTTTTCATCATAGCCTAGTACCTTGCTTGTTTTATAAGATTTTCCATCTGATAATTTAATTTTTACATATTGTCCTAAACTTATATCATTGATTACATGTAAATTGGTCGCAATCTTACCATCTTTGCTTATGATAATACCACTACCCGAACTAACTAGCTGATTATGCTGATTATATAGCTCAATATAAACAATACTTGGATTCACCTTTTTAAATATTCCTTTTGAATCGTAAACTCTTTCAACTACTGTAATTGTAGCGACCACTTTGAGTTTGGTTTTAGGAATATAAGCTGTTATCTTAGCAGCACCAGTAGTTATACCTTTAACATTTCCTGTTTTATCAACTGTGGCAATTTTAGAATTACTAGACTGCCATAAAACCTTTTTTTTATTTATACTTGATGTAATAACTTGGAGATTTTTCACATCTCCAATATGGATAGTTGCTTTTTGTTCTTTAAGTTTAAATGTATTATCTGCTGCTAAAACGGAGGATGATGTATAAAACATACTAAATACCATTACTGATAATAAAACTAAAAATCGAAATTTTTTAACATTAATCATACTTTTTCCCCTTTTTCTCTAGAATGTTTCCATTTTAACTCAAAGTAGGTAAAATAATCTAGCATTTTCCAAGCTATTCCTTGTAAATATATAGAATTCTATGAAATCAAAGCTCCTAGATCCTTACTCTTTAGCAATGAGCTATTCTAAAAAGTAGTATAATAGAGGCATCCAATTTTAAGGAGCATATACGTACATGAAAAAAATTTTTATTACAATTATTGCATTTGTGTTAGTTACCACAGGAATCGATCTATTTTCACAAGAAAATGCTTTTGCTGAATCAAACCCAGTGCCTATTTCAGGGGCTTCTACATTAACCTCAAAGCAAATAGGAGATTACGTACTATTACATAATGAGAATCCAAAATTAATAGGAGTAAATATTTACAGATTAGCAGATTTGTATCTTTCTCTTGGTCGCATTGAAGGGATAAGAGGAGATATTGCCTTTGCACAGGCTGTTCATGAAACGGGCTATTTTGCTTTTGGCAAGGATGTTTTACCTGAGCAAAATAACTATGCAGGAATTGGTGCAGTAGGCGGGGGCTTTCAGGGAGCCTATTTTACAACTCCTGAAGAAGGAGTGCGTGCTCAAATCCAACATCTGAAAGCATATGCAAATATGGATCCATTGCTATCAGAAAAAGTAGATCCCCGATTTGATTATGTAAAAAGGGGAATCGCTCCCTATTGGACAGATCTAAATGGCAAATGGGCAGTTCCCGGAGATTTCTACGGTGAAAGTATTCTCGCTATTTACAACGAAATGAAAGCGATCCAGCTAACGATCCCAAATGTTGACAATGACGTCACACACGATTTGCCTATCGCCACCTTATCTTTGAAATATGATCGCCCATTATTGAGCCCTGCTGGCCAAGTCTCTAGAATTCTCAAACGAGGCTACTCCTATAAGATTTATGGAACTCTAGGAAACAATTATAATCTTGGCGGCAACTATATCGTTAAAGCTGATAGCAGTAAAATGAATGTGTTCATCGGAAGACTGTATATTCCTGATAATCTAGGAGTATTATACAAGCCTGACGGGACGAAACATCGCAACCTAACAGTAGGAGAAACCATTAGAGTGTATAGCTATGATGATACTGCCTATAATGTTGGCGGCGGTTATTTTATAAAAAAAGATCCACATCTTTCCCTTTATAAAGGGATCGTCACTGTTACTTCTGATAGCACCTTGTTTAACGCTTCAGGTGAAATAGTTAAGACACTGACAAAGGGTCAACAGTTTAGAGTCTATAATCTAAAAGATAAAAGGATGGAAGTCGGCGGCGGGCTTTACATTCTTTTTGATAAAAATAAAAATGGTTATGTGAATCTATAACAGTAGAACGGAATTACGGTCGCTGAAACCTTTCCTTCTTCCCAATATATTCTACAAATAAATTTTAATAATAGGAAAACCACTCTTTTTCACAGAGTGGTTTTCTTAGCTTTTAGAAGGTAAATTGTAGATCTTTTATAACTGCTACCATGTATAGTCTCAATTCCGGTTAAATAGCAATATAAGCATATAAGAAAAGACCTATCACATAATGTAATAGGTCTAAAGCATTGTTCAAAAATTATTTTACTAAAGCACCGTTAGCATCTGTTAATACCAATTGAGTAGCTTTAACTGTTACTACTGGAGTAGCAGCTGGAGCATTAACTAATGAGAATTTAACTTGTTTAGTATTTCCAGATACAGCCACAAGATCACTAACATCAGCAGCCGTTAATGCATTACCATTTACAGTTACAGCAAAAGCATCAAGAGCGTTTGTTGTAGCTGGAACAGTCACATCTTCATTGAAAGTTACATATACATCAGTACCTAATACTTGTACATTTGTAACAGTAGCAGATGTGTTATCTTTAACAACTACATCAGAGTTAGCTGTATTGATAACATTTCCTACTTTATCAGCTACACCAGAAACTGTAAGGACTGCACTTGCACCAGTAATTTGGTTACCAATGTTGATTGAGTTAGCTGGAAGTACAATATCTACAGTTGTTTTAGCTGTGCTAGTGAAATAAATTTCAGTTCCTACAGGTAAAGATTTACCATCTAATTTGTAGTTTGCAAGATTCAATGCTGATGAAGAAACTTCTTCGTTATATGCTACTTCAAATACATTTGTTCCTGCATTTGTTACAGCAGCAGTTGGTTTTGTTGTATCAGCACTTGTTGTTGGAGCACCAACAGTGAATGTTGAAGTTACAGCAGCTGATTTATTACCATATGCATCTGTGAAGAAACCGGCTGGGATAGAAACTGTATAAGTTCCTGCATCAAGAACAACATCAGTAGCTTTTGTATCAACCTGGTATGTTTTAACATCGTCAGTTTTTAAAGCTGTCTCAGCATCAACAACAGGAATTTTCACTCCATCAGTATTTTTAATAACAATATTTGCAGTTGAGCCAGCAACAGTTAAGTTTTCATCAAATTTAAATTCTAATTTTTTATTATCAGAAGAAACTTGAGATGAAACAAAAGCTGGAGCTGTAACATCTTTATTAAAAGTTACACTAGTGTTGAATAGGTCATTCGTATTTCCAGGAGTTGCAGTATCAGTCATAGCACCTGCTGCAACATATAACGTAAATGACTCACTTGTTGAAGTACCAGAAGTGAATAATCCAGCAACAGTTAAAGTATATGTTTTTCCAGTTGTATCAGTTACATCTTTAGTCAATGTTACAGGAGTTTGAGTTGCACCTGTTTGTAATGTAGCAGCAACAGTTGATGAAGTAATTGCTTCGCTAAGCGTTACTTTTGCAGTGTTTTGTCCAGTTACTTGTACACCAACAACTTGTGGTTTAGCTTTATCAGCAGATGGAGCAATAACAGTACCGTTATAAAGTGCCATTTCATTTGCAGCAACAGATGCATCTTTTGCACCAGCAACATATAAAGTTGCAGTTGCGCTATCAGCTAAATTGTAAGTTACATCCACTTTATTTGTAGCATCACCTTGGGCAATAGCTGTAACAGGAGTACCGTTTACACGGACAACTGTTGGTAATTGACCAACTGGTTCTGAAAATTCAAGAGTAATTTTTCCATTTGCATATGAAGTACCTACAACTTCTGGTTTAACTTCATCAGTATAAGAAAATACTTGACTGTATTTTTC
The DNA here is from genome assembly GCF_030915485.1 of Neobacillus sp. PS3-40. Taxonomy (GTDB): domain Bacteria; phylum Bacillota; class Bacilli; order Bacillales; family Cytobacillaceae; genus JAUZPL01. The sequence goes on from NZ_CP133266.1 coordinate 1,945,274, forward strand.
AGTTTTAACTACATTTCCGTCTGCATCTTTCTTAGGAGTTGCAATTGGATTTACAACAACAACTTGGTCATTTCCTTCTACATCTCCAGCAAATGTTAGAGTTACTGATTTCTTATCTTCGGAAAGAACAGCAGAAGTTGGGTTTACACCATCTAAAGAATATAATACTGTTTCAGAAGCATCATTTGCTACAGTAGCATCAGATGTTAATTCAGTATTGAATTTAACAACGATAGTTTTAGTGTTAATTGCACTAACTTTTTCAACCATCGGAGTTTTAGTAGCTTCATAAGCAGCAACTGCAGCAGTAGCTTTAGCTGTTAAATCAGCTTTGAAAGTTGCAGTAACGGATGGTAAGAATTTATTAATTTGATCAACAGCAGCTTTTGCTACATCTAAATTACCAGCAGCAATTGCAGCTTTTACAGCGTTTACTTTTGCAGCAACTGTTACATCAAACTGCATTACATCGCGAAGTGCCTGAGCGTCAGCTTTGAATGATGAACGAAGAAGTTCACGTGTTGATTGACCATATACGCGGTCTAAGATAACAGTTCTTACTTTTAATTGATAAGAGATTTCATTGTAATATTTTTGAACATCAGCCATGTTTTTAGCATCAATTGCAGTTTGAAGAGCTTCTTCGTTAGCTTTAAGATTTTGAACTGCATAGTTGTATGCGTCGATGTAAGGAACAACGCGGTCAGTTAGGTATGTTTTGTAGTTAGAATCTAACTTAGCAAGATAAACATCTTTTTGTGTTCCACCAGCTTTAATAACGATAGCCTTTGCATTTGTATAAGCAGCTTTTGCTACGTTGTACTGTTTGTAAACAGCATTAATGTCAGCAAAATTACCTGTTGCAGTTACATCTCCATATGTATGGTATGCTTTTTGCATTTGCATAACAGCTTGATCGACAGTTGTAACTACACTGCTAGCTGCGTTTGATTGTAATGGTGCAGCTGCAACGAATGCTGAAGCAGCAACTGCAGAAGCTGCAGCAATTTTAATAGCTTTCTTTTTCATAAGTATGTGTTCCCCTCTCAAAATAAAAAATAAAATCTAGATATCTTTATACTTCACAAATATTCAGAATCTATTAGTCTTACATTTAAAAGTATACTCGTAATTAATCATTTCCATAAGACTCCAAATAATGGTTATTTTATTACCAATTTATTCTTATCTTATGGCAAGAAAGACAGGCCCCTTGTCCTCTAACGAACTGAATAACATTTTTTGTGTTGAGTAGAAAGGCAATATGAATCATGTAAAAGTAGCAAACAAATGCACCTCTCTTTTTAACGAAGTATGTTTGTCTATGGGTGAATAACTTATTTTAGTAGATATGAAAAATAAATTTCTGAATAATTCTGTTAAAAACTACTAAACAGGACTACTTTCCTATTAACAAATCAATTTAAAATAGAGTAATATAGTTATAAAGGTACAATCAGGGAAACCTGGTGTCACAAAGCTATCGGGGCTAAGGATTTTATCTATGCCAGCCAGCTGCCCTACCATAAAAGGAGGAAAAGAAATGAAGACAAAATTAGGTACAAAAGTTTTAACGGGTTTATTTGCATTTGCCCTGATCTTGGGTACAGCTTCTTTTGCAAGCGCAAAAGGTCCTGACAAAGGAACAGCTGATCAGAAAAAACAAGCACAACCTATTTTGGATAAAAAGGTTGATGAACAAAAAACTATTTCTAGTGATAAGAAGTCGGTAGAAGAACAAACAGGCAAAACTGAAAATAAAAAAGGTACAAGCAAAAAAGAAACAAAGAAAAAGGACACTATTACCTCTAAGGCTGGAACAGCAGTTGAAAAGCGCCTAACTTCTAGTGAAACTGCAATAAAAAATATTACTCATTCAATCAATTCATACTTTGGTGTAAGTGAAGATGGAACTACAGATAAAGATTTAAGTAAAAAGGTTGCCGATTCTAAATATAATAGTTTTAAAGGAAAACTTAATGCTGAGATTAATAAACTTCAAGCTATTGACAAGCAACTCTCATCAAATAAGAAAAAATACAAATCAGTAACAGAAATCGATGCATTAGTGGCAAAATCGCAAGAACTTCAACAATTAGCTTTGGATGAGATTGATCGTGTTAAAGCATTAGCAGTTGAAGCTTCTGCTCCAAAATCAGATGATGGAACTGGCGAAACAACAACACCTGGAGATACAACAACTCCAACTGGGACTACTGACCCAACAACTGGCACTACTGATCCGACAGCAGGGACCACTGATCCGACTGCAACACCAACAGTACCAGCAGTTTAATTAAAAATTGAATAACTAACAAAAACAAGCTACCATTCTAAATTAAAATGGCGGCTTGTTTTTTTTTTGAAACTTCTTTGGAATAAATTTGCTTGAGTACTGGATGGGGTTATATATCTTGTTGGCCTTGCTCCATATAAGATTTATGAATTGGTTGGAAAGGCAATAAAAGCTACCAGAGATTCAACCTTAAATGCGGTCTCCTTTCGTTCATACACTATTCTCACGTGTAACTTGTATCAACAAAAATTACGTCCTGAATGGGCAATGGATTATGTAAAATTAACAAAAAATAGTATTAAGATGTTCTCAATAATAGAAAGATCCTGTAGAGAGAACCCTCTACAGGACAATTAGTGTGATTTACAATAATTTTACTTATTATAGTCTACTGATGTCACTTCTGCTCCGCTAAACTTCCATTCCCCATTTACTTTTATTAAATTTTGACGGGAAGTAGTAACATTATCTTTAAAGTCAGAAACATCGGTCTTTGTATATTTATAAACAGTTACTACTATTGCATCATCGGTATTCAATTCTTCTAGTTTTATATCCTGTAATTCTGCGGTAACATTATAATTTGAGAAAAATTGAGAAAGGGTTGATTTTTGATTCTCTAATTGAGATGCCTCCATAGAATAGTTTTTTAATAACTCATCTATATTTTCTTCATTAAAATATTTAACATCTTCAAGCATTAATTGATATATTGCTGAAGCATCCATAAATTTAGCAATTAGGGCCTTTATTTGGTTCTTTACGTTAGTATCTTTAATAGATTCCATTTGCTTTTCGATTAGTTGAATATGTTTTTCTAAAACTCCATTACTTGCATCACTATCTGAAAGGTTGTATAGCTTATCTATGGACATTTTAACTGTTATAACCTGAATTTTTTCTTTTTTGATAGCTTCAGCTGGAGCTTTATACTTTTTTAGAATGGCATCACGTGTGGATTTTCCATCAACCTTATACAACAACTTTGCTTGTTTATTAATTTCATATGAAAGAGTATGATAAGCCTTTTCAGTAGTATCACTTAACGGATCTTCATTATAAAGTCTCTTGAACTCTGCAGTCGTCTTCGCCAAATGTTCACCTGAAGATATTGCATCAATATATGCTTGGGTATGGGTAAAAATCGTTTCTTCTACATTTAATTTAGCTTGGAGGCTGTTCCTTAGCGTTTTATTTTTAACTTTTGGAAGTGCATTTTTACCTTTAGCAATACACTCTTTAAGTACAGTGAAATTTAAATTGTTTGGTTTTTTTATTGTTTTTGTATATTCAATTGTAATTTCCTTTTTTAAAATATTGGCATTTGCTTCTCCCGTATAGATATACAACTCAGCATCAGTACTAAAAGGATTTTTACTAAAAGTACTTGCTGCACTATGGGATGGAGAAAATGTTACAGCTGTTAACAATAAAGCAAAAAATAAGGTAATTAATTTCTTCATGGTATTGCTCCTTTTCATTTTTGTTGGTTTGACATGGTACAAAATCAGGGCTTATTCCATGAAAAGACACTTTTACCTGCTTACCGTCACAACTGTTTCTTACTTCCTTATCATTACAGGACCATAAAAGAGCAGATTCCCAGTTAGATATTTTCTTGGAAACGGCAGCTGGCTAGCATAGAAAATGTTTCTTTAGCCCCTATAGCTTTGTGGCACTGGATTTCCCCAGATGTACCTTTATTTCCAATTATACATATTTTTTGAAATTTTGGAACCATTTATTCCCTATTAAACTTATTTACCTTTATAATGAAGTAAAACTTCTCCTGATTTTGAACTCACTATTGGTTTACTTCATACAGATATAAGTAAAATTCAATATAATAATTATCAATGATTTCCATCACTTATCTGACAATGCTAGAAATGAATTAGCCGATAAGCTTAAATTATGGCTTAAAAATAATGTTCGTTTTTTAATTATTGGTACAAGGTACCTATCCCTGTATCCCTATTGCCTTAATTTAATCTTCTTGATATTTCAAGCTATATCCATCTCGAGCTTATCCTTGAGTTGAACTCGTATATACCATGATGGTACTACCTTCATGGAGTCTCAATTTTCTAACACATTATTGTTGTTTTTACCCACTTTGTCATTCTCGTGTAAAAAATAAATCAAGTAGTAAGTGCGTAGTTTTTATATCTTTGTTACAAAACCAATCTCATGCTTTTGCTTACCATCATGGACTCTTGATTCAAAAATTGGTTTATATTTAACAATAAACTTTTTTAAAATTATAAAAAACCTTGAAAGGCTAAAAGCCAATCAAGGTAAAGTAAACCTATATTATTTCCTTTCCAACAATATATTTATTAATCTCTCATTAACTACTTGCTCTGCAAAATCCAAAGGTGACCTTCCGGCATTATTATTATTTAAAATATCCGGATGGTAATTCATTAGTAGCTCAACCATTTCATAATTTTTTCCTTTATAATTAAATACAGCAGTCCACAATGCATTATTACCATATTTATCTTTTATGTTTATACCTATACCTCTTTGTAACAGTTCCTTAGCAACTTTTAAATCTTGATTCACACAAATAAGATGTAATGCTGTTTGGCAATCGACATTGGTCATATTTACATCAATACCTTTGTCTATTAGAAAAGAAGCAATATCAAACTTATTTCCTGAAATAGCGTAATGTAACAATCCAGAACCATTACTATTTTTTTTATTCATTAGATCAATATCAAAATTGCCCTTAAATTTTTCAAGGTCACCAAACTTAGCTAAAGTAAAAAATATCTGCATTCTCTGTTGGCATTTTACTCCATCTCCTTGCTTCATTATTCATATTTATGACTTCTGCTTGCAAAAGGATTTTCTGGCTTATAATTTTTGGGATTCCTATACCAATCTAAAAATTCTTCTTTCGTTATTTCACCTTTAATATATTTTTCATGCCATTCACTATATTTATTTTCAGGTGTATGTCCCATATCCCATTGACCATTTCTTGACTTACTTTTATCCCCAATCAATTCTTCCTCTGTATTTGGATCATATACTTTTCCATCGATGTCCTTTGCTTCTCCCCAAGCTTTGTCAACTTGACCATTCCGTATTTTGGTCTATTTTGCAAAGTGTTAAACATTGACATTCAGGAGTTAATCGAGGTGGAGTAGTCCTCTTGCTCTAGTAATCGTTCTATGTACGTAAAAGTTGCGAAAAAATTTAAAAGGCAGGGAGAAAGCGAAGGTATCGTATTTGAGAATAAAAATGGTGGTAACTAATGATATTATGATTAATATCATCAGGTAGAATACATTAAATAGGTCATACGTTTTAAAGGTGTTGTACGTCTATTTAATTTTGCAAAACACTATATAGGGATTATAAAGGTTATCTCTGTCCTGTAAGCAATAAGCTATTTATTCGGCACTCTGTACTCTAAAAAGGACGGCTATCATTACGATAGCCGCCACAATATAAAACACTATTATTTGTACATTTCATTTTTTCTCTTAAGAAATATTTCTATTTCTTCTTGTTCCTGCTCACCTAATCCATCAAAATGTTTATCTACATTCACTAATTCATAATATCCCCATATAGCACTTAAGTTTTCACTTTGTCCATAATATTTAAAGTACCATTGTTCAGGAAGTGAACTAGATGTCACAGTAAACAAATCTGCTAGATACCAATTTGGCATTTCAAAATCATCATAAATGAGATAATATACGCCTTCTTCGTAAAGCATAGTACCGCAAACTCTATAAATAGTACCTAAAGAGATACCATTATAAATAGTTGTCGTTTCATTACCTTCCTTTACGATTTTAGGACTAAACATATACCCTTTATTTTTCTCACATTTAATCTCCATGTTTACATCACTTCCTAAATATTACTTAAATTTAAAATCATCAAACTTCCCTGTTTTAGTATTGTAGTTAAAATGGATATTGATTTTTCCATTAGAAGTCTTAATAAACTTTTGCATTTTCACCCAACCTTCTGAACCAAGCCATCTTGGGTCATTCATATTCTTTGTAGGAACTGCCGTAGCCCCATCTAATGGATTGGATAGCACTTCTTTCATGGCTAATTGTTCATCAAGGTTATTTGGTGTTTTCCTTCCTGTAGAACCTCTGCCTAAGGATTTTTTCTTCATTAAATCTGTAAGGTTTCCTGTACCCTTAGCTGATTTACTCAGAAGACTCTTATCAACTTCAATGACTTCATCGCCATATTTAAGAATGTATTTTTCACCTGTGGCTGCCCAACCAGCAAATGGAACCATTGCTGCAGCTGATAAGACAGCATTTCGCTTATCCCCTTCTAATAGGTAAAACGCACCATTTATCCCATCAGGAATCTCTCCGACCCCTGGAATAAGTCCCACAATGTCTAATACTGAGTGTATTCCCGAACTTACCCTTTTCCAACCCATATTGGCATAAATTTGGTCTTTACTTACCCCACATCTCGCCACCGCTTGTTGTGCTGAAGCCTGTTGTGTTTTAGATGATATATAACTATTACTTGGATGGGAAATTTGATTCGTCTTCATTGACGTAGTTTTATTCGTTGTATCTGGTTTTGGAGCCATCGTTACATTTCTTGGAGTTAAGGCACCAAACAACACCTGTTTTGTTTTCGTTCCTGCTATGCCGTCTGCCGATAAACCCGCTTTATTTTGGAAAGCTTTCACCGCAAATTGTGTGTTCGGTCCATTCTTTCCATCTACCACCAACGGTTTCCCATTCGAACCTACGTAACCTAATTGGTTTAACTTTCGTTGTACGTCAGATAATGACTGTGTTTTTCCACTTGATGTAGTAGCGTTTGGATTATATGCGTATCCATACTCAATGACTGTATGTCCATCCGCATCTATTGGTATATTCCCACTCGGATCAATATGGTTCACAGGGTCGTTCTTTGTGTAAGCATACAAGTTCCGTGTCGATGGATTTTGCGTGTCTCCAAGATCCGTGTCTTTGCTGATAAATCTAGACATCCCCACATCATAATAACGCGCTCTCAAGTACTGCGTATCGGTGATCGGGTTGTATTCTTCTCCATTGTACCCAAACATGATTTCGTTGTCAGGCTTGTTTTGAATCATGTTTCCGAACGGGTCGTATCGATACTGCTGATTGCTGACGATGTTGCTTTGTTCGTTGGTCACTTGTGAAACGCTACCTCTGCCATCGTATAAATACGTGTCGAGGGCTCGATGGCCTGATTCCGTTGGATTATCATTTTGGATATGATCTCTTGTTAGTCGTTCGTCATTGTTTCCATAGACATAGGCATCCTTCAAGTTTCCTTCGTCATCGTATGTCATGAGCTGTTGCGTGTATTGACGGTTCACATCGTTGACATAGTAGGTGATATCGTAATAGTTTTTATCGATATTACTTGTATCGTTGTCTGGGAAGACCATTGATGGGTCATCCGACGGTGCGCTGCTTGATGGATCGCCTGGTTGGCTGCTTGTTGACTGGTTATCGTTACCCTTTTCTTGTTTATTCGAAGAGGACATAGCTTTGCTTTGGGTGCTTGCTAGGCTAAGTTTATCTTTTCCGCCACCATTTCCATTGCTACCGCCAGATGGGTTCCCGTTTCCGTTTCCTATACCAGCATTGTCATTATTTCCGTTACCGCCTCCATTTGAATTTCCACTATTTCCATTGTCACTTCCGTTGTGATTGCCATTGTTCCCTTTGTCATTCCCGTTATGATTTCCGTTGTTGCCGTTGTGATTGCCGTTATTTCCGTTGCCTTGGCCACAGCCCTTGTTGTTTCCATAATGGTTTCCGTTATCGCCTTGGTTCTTGTTTCCATTTCCATTGTCGGCGCCATTATGCTTCCCATTGTTTCCTTTGCCGTTTTCATCTCCACATTTCCCCACATCGACTGGGGCATTTGAATTTTTCAGGCTAATTTGGAATATGCGGTTGCCATCTCCGTCATAGGTAACAGCTAACAACAATATTCCTTCATTTTTCACGGCTTTTAAACGGTTCTCGACTGTGTACTCATATGTTTGTGCTAGCTTTTTGCCTGATTTCTTGATCAGGTTGCCGTTCGCATCATATGAATACGTGATTTTTCCTTTTGCTTTGCTGTCTTCAGCGATCAGTTGGTTCGCGTTGTTATAACTGTACGTCGTCACTTTGTCTGGCGGGGTATCGCCATCGGCTGATTCGCGGTGTTCGACCAATTTCGTACGGTTACTTGATTGGTCGTAGCTGTACGTGTACGTTGTCGTTTCATCATCCATTACTTCGGTGAATTTCTCGAGTTCACCCGACAAATTGTAGCTAAATGAACGATGGAAAACATGATCTCCTTGTGTCTCATCTTCTGTGATAATGCGACCACTCGAATCATACGTATAGGCGAAGCTCGATAACACTTCTCCCTCGACGTCTTTGTTAACCAGTTTGGTGACGTTTCCTTGCTCGTCATATTCATAGCTCGTCTCTGATCCATTTGTTCGTTTTGTTAGGATTGGACGACCAAGGGCATCATACGTATAGTTTGTTGTTTCCCCATCTCGTCCCGTTACTTCTGTTAAGCGGTCGTCTAAGTCATACGAGTAGCTCACCGTTTTGCCATCGGCGTAAGTGATTTGGCTGAGACGATTGGCGTCATCGTACGTATACTGTACTTTTCGTCCATCTCCTTGAATGACTTCCGTTACTTGACCGAGTTTATTGTACTTGTAACTTGATTTACCGGTTGTATCCGTCATCGAAACCCGTTCGCCTGCTTCGTCATAGGCGTATTGAACAGGGGCCTCGGCCTTCTGGCTTTGATAGCTTTTCTCTACTAATTGGTTTAGCTTGTCATAGTCATACTTGATGACATTTCCGTTCGGCTGCGTGATTTGCTTCAAATTTCCGAGGAGGTCATAGCTATATTGCTCGCCACGGCCAACAGGACTTGAAGCAGAGGTCATCTCTCCCATTAAGTTGTATGTGTAATGTGTCCCTTTTCCATCTGCATCCGTTACATCCGTTAAATTGCCCATCGAATCATAGCCGTAGTTTGTATAGCGACCAACGGGGTCAGTAACCGAGGTTAAACGATTCAACAAATCATGGCTGTAGCTCGTCGTTAGGCCATTTTGGTCTGTTGATTTTACGATGTTGTCAGCTGGGTCGTATTCGTACTTTTTCGTTTGGTGACGTGGGTCGATTTCTTCCGTCACACGCCCCTTTAAATCGTACTGTGTACGTTTTGTTTCACCTAAGGCATTTGTTTCCGCAAAGACACGGTTATCTTTGTCATACTCCGTTGTGCTAACATAGCCCATCGGGTCGATTACTTTTGTAACGTTGTAATTTTTGTCATATTGATACGACGTTGTTCGGTTCCCTGGTTTCATGACTTTTTCTACATTCCCGACTAAATCGTATTGCGTTTTTGTCACTTTTCCTTCTGGATCCGTTTCGCTTGTCAATCGATCCAATTGATCATATCCATAGCTCGATTTATAGCCAAGCGGGTTAACCACACTTGCTAAGTTTCCACGTTCGTCGTACGTATACGACGTCTTTTTCCCAAGTGGATTCGTTGATTCCATCATGCGATGCATCGTGTCATAACTGTAGGTTGTGACACGGTTCATGTTATCGGCTTCTTTCACTAAATCCCCTTTGCTGTTGTATGAAAAATTTTGTACATAACTCAAAGGAGATTCCACGGATGTCACGCGGTGAAGTGCGTCATACGTGTAGTTGTATTCACCGCCATTCGCTTGCGTTTGCTTCGTGACCTGCTGATTTAAATCATATGCATATTGCGTTTTGTTACCAAGAGCGTCAGTTTGGGCAAGCAAATTGTTATGCTTGTTGTAGCTATACGTCGTGATACCGCCTCTTGGAGAGATCGACTTAACTAAGTTGTCGACCGAATCGTATTGATATTCTGTAATGTTACCGACAGGGTCTTTCTCTTTCGTAACATTTGATACCGCGTCATAGCGATATTCCTCTTTGCCGCCTTCTTTTTTCGTAAGCGCAATCAGACGATTGAGCTCATCATATGCGTACGTGGTTTGATGTCCATTCCCATCAATTTGAGCAGTTACGTTATTGCTAGCGTCATATGCGTATGCATTTTGAACACCATTTTCATCGATAACGGTCGTTAAATTACCGTCATCGTCGTATGCATATGTCTTCACTGCTTGAAGCGGATTCGTTTCTTTAACTAATCGGTTGATTTGGTCGTACGCATATTTGTACGTCGCCCCATCTGCTTCTGTTTTCGTGATGACATTCCCGAGTGCATCGTAGCTAAATTTAGTTGTTTTGTTTTCTGCATCAGTAGTCGCGATCAGACGATCTAACGCATCGTATTCGAATGTTGTTCGATTGCCATCTGGGCTTGTCGTCGCAATCAATCGGCCTGCTTGGTCGTACTCGTTGGCTGTCACACCACCCGTCGCATCCGTTGTCTTGATGAGTCGACCGAATGAATCATACGTATTTATTTGGCTGTTGCCTGCATTGTCTTTCTCCGTCAATACTCGTCCCATTGAATCATACGTGTAAACTGTGTCTAAGCCCGCGGCGTCCGTTTTTTCAATGAGATTGCCGTTTGCATCGTGATGCATGATCGTTTTGTTGCCTGCGGCATCTATAATTGCGGTGTTATTCCCCGCCGCATCATATTCCAATTCATAACTATGACCATTTGCATCCATTACTTTGGTCGGTAGTTTACGTCCGTTATAGACGTAGCTTGTTTTGCCGCCTAGAGCATCGATGGTTGCGGTTAAATCTTCACTATTATTGTACTGGTATTGTGTAATGTTTCCTTTCGCGTCCGTTGTGTTAATAACACGGTTCAGTGAATCGTACACATTCGTGGTTTTGTTCCCTTTTGGATCGATTTCACTGATAACATTTCCACTTTGGTCGTAGCTTGTCTTCGTTTCAAGCCCAATTGCATTTTTCACTGTTTGTAAACGACCCAGCACGTCATACGTCGATGTGCTGATTTGACCGGCTTCATTTGTCGCATGAATTTGCTGATTCATTGCATTATATTGATATGTCGCTACACCACCAAGTGGATCTGTTGTTTCAATAACGTTATTCGCAGGATCGTACTTGTACTTGAATGTCCGTCCCATTGAATCAACCGATTGAGTAATGTTTTGCATCTTGTCGTACTCTAATGTCGTTGTTACGCCATTCTCATCTATGAATTGGATAATGCGCCCATTCACATCATACTCATACGTCGATTTCGTGCCATCTGGATTTGTTTTTTCGAGTAGACGCCCTACTGTATCATAACGGTACGTCGTCTTTCCACCCAAGGCATCTACCTCTTCAATCGGTAAGCCAAGGGCATTGTCGTATACGATTTTTTTACTATTTCCATTCGGATCAATGGTTTCAATCAATTGTCCATTTAAGTCGTAGTTAAATTCTGTTTTCCCACCATCTGGATTGATTTCGGCAGATTTCCGACCACGGTCATCGTATTGAAATTGCCACATTCGACCAGTTGCATCCGTCTGACTCGTTTGATGATTGTTGCTATCGTACGTATAGGTCGTTACGTTCCCTTCTGGATCTATTGCTTTAATAATGTTTCCTTGTTGATCGTATTGAAAGCTAACGACATTATTATTCGCATCAATGATGGCGGTGTTGTTTCCTGCATCATCAAAAAGATATTGGATATAGCCTCCATCTGGTGCCTGCTCCCCAATTTTCTCACCTTTGATATCATACATGTACCGCGTGATTTCTCCGCTTGCATTGGTGATGGAAACGAGCTGGCTCATGTTGTTGTAGGCATAGTGTGTTGTATGACTGTTCGCATCTGTAACAGAAGTGATGTTTGCACCATCATACCCATATTTCGTCTTGCTGCCATTGGCATCCACTTGGGCAATTAATCGATGCATATCATCGTATTGGCTCGTTTCTTCTGTGCCATCTGGATGAGTTGCTTTCACTAAATCGCCGACTTCGTTATATGCATAGCTCGTTATACTGCGATCGAAGTCGATAACTTGCGTAACGAGATTTTGATTATTGTATGTGTTAGAACGTACTTTTCCATCGGCTCGTGTTTCAGTTAACACATTCCCGTTTGCATCGTACGTGTAGTGGATAGGGTTCCCATTATCATCGACGGAAACCGTTTCTTGATTCGTATCGTCATAGCCTTTTTCAATAACTTGACCATCTGGTTGTTCGATTGTTGTTGTTCGATAGTTATCATCATAATGATAAGTCGTGACGTTCCCTTCCGCATCCGTTGTGGCGGTTTGGTTCGGTGAATACGCAAGCTTGACAATATGCCCATTCGCATCGATTTGTTGTGTGACACGACCGTCTGTGTCATACGTATTCTCGACTACTTTATGATTGTCTTGATCGTACCACGCTGTCATGAAATCATTTGAATCGTACACATAGCGAACCGTTTTCCCTAACGCATCGGTAAGGGACGTTAAATTGCCATCTTCATCATAGCTATAGTGAAGAACAGCACCGTTCGGTTGCGTGATTTGCGAGACTCTTCCTTGATCATCTGTTTGGAACGTGTACATATTTCCACTTGGGGATACGATGTCTTTGACCTTGTAGTTCTCGTCGTAGTTGATTTTCGTTTCATAGCCATGCTTGTCCATAACGGTAATAAGCATGCCGTATTGGTCAAACGCATATATCGTTTGTTGGTTGTCTATGATTTTCCATGCGATTTTACTTTTTGAATCTTTTACTTGTTCAAGGGTGTACGTATAGCCATCTGGTGCTTTATAGTGGTCACCATCCTTTTGAAAAATAAGGAAGCTGCCATCGCCACGAGAGTAATTCATGGATCCATCTGCGTTTGGAGAAATGGTTTGCTCATATTCGAATGACCAGTTTCGTCCAAATAAAGAGTTGGAATCACCTTTTGAGTTGTACGTGCGTGTAATCGCAAAATCTCCATCTAAATCGGGAATTTTCACATCCGTCTGTTCAACGAAAAAATTACCTGTATTGAGATCGATTGGTTCGAATCCAAATTCACAATGGAGTCCATGCCCCATTAAGGCACCATCGATCATCCTTTTTTGGTCGTCTGTGTACTTTCCTGTTGTATACCTTTTCGTCGTTTTTGGATTTCGGATAAACAAGGTATCGTCCTTGATGACCATTTGACTATCAATACTATTGTCCTTCATTAAGGTCTTGATCGGAACACCGTAATACTTAGCGATCGAAGGTAAAGTGTCCTTCTTTGACACTTTATATAGCAAAAACTTATCACTCTTTTTTGTCGCCGTGTCTCCTTCTTTCGTTGTAGCCGTGGCGACGACCTGGTAAAGCGTATCAGGTTTTAAATTTTTGAATACATCCTTGCTTTGCCAGTTATCGTCATGTTGTTTATAAACAGTCCCGTTAGGAAACTGCGAAGCCCATATTGTACTATCTGGATAAACATAACTTGGGCCTGCATTTGTTGAACCTGTAAAGCTAGAATTAGTTACACTATAATCAATAGTCGCCTTTGGCGTTGCTTTTCCACTAAAGAAAATACCATCTAATTGTTGTTTGAAATTAGCACCATGTTCAGTAATGGGGTGTAAATCAACGGTTAAAGCATTTAAGTCATAGTCCGGGTCTACTGGATATGGTAATGACCATTCAATGGTAAGCTTTGGTCCGTAGGTTGATTGATTGTTATTGAATACTTCTGCTTGTGTAGCGTTTGTCTCTGGTAGTGATTTCACAACAAAGCCGTGATTAGGTTTGATCCCTTGAACCCAATCGTTGACGACTTTTTTCACGTCAAAATTCATGTATTGATCGATTTGGGCACTAACCTGTGCCGAATCTACAAACGTATCTGAAATACTTGTCTGTGAATTCCAACTGATCGAGTGATTCCACTGATCGTCAACTGAAAAAAGACCGAAATTCGTTCTCCCATTACTCCATGGTGTATTATTGCTTAAACTGAATGTTGCGTTATTAATCGTAGAAGTTTTTGGTATGTTAGAAAAATCATAGTTCACATCAACATATGTACGACACAGCCGATGAGCAGTACCAAATGCCGCTTGGTTTCCAGAAACAATTCCATCATCATACCCTGCATATGGATAATTGTTATCACCAATTGTTGTATCTGGACTACCTTGTTCTGTTCCGTATAAACCGATATCTGATTGAGGGATTACTACGCTTGGGTCGATCGTGACTGGATAAGATCGATCTGTGGCAGCCAGCCATTTTTCGTCACATACAACGGTGACTATTTGTTTACCGTTTTCTTTGGTTAATTTTAGACGAACCCCGGTGCTAGCTTCACCCACTGCGTCGGTCATAATGGGTGCGGAAAGGACGAAACTTGGTTCTTTTTCACCTTTTTTTGTAAGGAAGACTTGTCCTTCGTTTTCCGCTACTTTATAGCCATTCGCGATAAGTTCATAGCTAAATTTACTTTGATCGATAAATTTATTGAGGATAATATCCTCTTTTACACCTGTGTTATGGACGGTGTATTGGAAGTCAACATCTGGATAAACGTCGTTATAGAGAATCGCATTCTCTTTTGTAACAGTACGACTGAAATCCCCATCTTGAGGGATTAACTGTAAGGTGTCACCATTTTGCGTTAGCGACAAACCGGTTCCTTTGTCCATTTTCTGAGGCAGCTTCACTTCAAAATTATTGGCCGTGTTTTTATAGTAAGGCGCGCCGAATAAAGGGTCTACTTTCTGAAGCGTGTTGTCGATGACGCTTTCTTTCCCTTTCGTATCCTTGTATGTATTTGGTACAGTTCCGTATTGTGTAACGAAGTGGTTTGCATTTACTTGATACGTTTTACTATACTTGTTGACTTTAATTAATTTTCCATTAGGGATATTTTTTTCTTTTTCAATTTTAGGACCTTTCATAGGCTTTTGTTTCTTCGATTTTTCTGCGAAAGCTTTTGTAACTTTGTTTGGTCTTGAAAAATCTACATTTCTAGGACTATCTTGTTTCGCCGCTGCATAGGCCGACTGAATGCCGGGAAGTATTGGTTGTGCGATAAGAAAAGTCGAAAATAGGATCGCTAACAGCTGCTTCCTTCGTTTTTTAATATATTCATAGGTTTTCTTCACAAAAAAACTCCTTTCAAACCGTAATAAAGTCCATAGCAAAGCTAGGAAAAATAGAACAGTACGAAAAGGAGTTCATCTTGAAGTAATAGTTCTACGGTAACCCAGCCATCTTATCAGATTGTTCTGACTTAGATCCGAGGTTTTGCGTCCTTGCTTTTCAGCAAGTTTGCCTTTATACGGAAATGGTATATTAGTAGTATTACTTTATTACTATATAACATTTTGTGACAAAAAATAGTATATTTTGCAAAAACAGATATATATTACTATTTTTACAATATTAATATAGTACAAATCACCTAGAAGGACGGAGGGACAGGTTCCTTGTCCTTAAATATGCCGATAAGAATTTTTCTTTTGCTTTATTCCGAGCATTCTATGGTCTTCAATTAAAAGAGAATTCCTGAAAGGGCATTACACTCTATAGGATTCTCTATTCATTTCCCCCTCTTTTCAGGGTCTTCGGATGGGACAAGAATCCTGCTCCACCAGGTCTCCCTCTCCATAGGACTTTCCTTTATTAAAATCAAGGGCAGGGACGAGGTACCTGTCCCCTTGTCCACCTCTTGTCCACAAATCCTTCCCACCGTCCCTTTTTTAGGAATAATTTGTAAAAATATCAAATAATATAATTATAGGAAAGCTAGCAATATGAAAATCTATTAGGGAGTGGGTTATATATTGAAGAAAAGAAAATGGGTTAACGGTTCTGGGTCAAGGGGCAAGTGTGAACATTTCGGCCAAAACAGGTGCGATTACTTCCTATAATTTAGACTGGAATAACCTCATATTCCCAGGCAAAGATAAAGTCATTTCTGCTGTTAAGGCAAAAGAGCTTTATTTAAAAGGAACCCCTACGGCTTTCTACCATTATCTTGTACCGAATGAGGATCAACGCGGAAAAGAGACCATTCTTGTATATGGAAAAAGAAATGATTTTGAGGTTTCGAAATATTTAGATGCGGTAGATGGAAAATGAAAGAATGCTGAGACGGGTAAAGAAATCGGAGCTGAAACCGTTGCAACCGGCATTAAAGGCCATAATGCAGAAAAGCAGCTTCCCTAATATCTCTTTTTTAGACCATTTATTCGGTGATGCTTGATTAGATATTCTATTTCTGACATTGAGATATATTCGTTTGGTAATGTTTGTATCCAATGGTTTATTCCATTAATAACACTTTGCATCCACCTACACCCCTTCATAATTATCTAAAATAGGAGATTCTCCAAATAATCTAAATATCCCTTCTTCAACTGAGACTTTAGTTCAATAAAAAAGACCCCCAACCACATAAGTTGAGAGTCTTTGAAACGTTGATAATTTAGAACCACCTGGTTGCAACAACTCTTCATCTATATGAAGAGTTTGAAGCTATTTGAAGTTCTATTGTGAAATTTTGCATATTTTCCACATGCTATGACTATCTGATAACAATTCGTCTCCTGCTAATGCGTAGGACATATCAAAATCTTCATACGCAACCGCTCTTCCCAAAATGAATGAGATGTAATAACTTTTCCATGAACTAAAAGTCTTTGATGCTGAGTTGGCATTTTTTTGCAAATAATTCCAAGCTTGTGATTCTGTAATATAACCACATGTTAAACTCATTCGAATAACATGAACTGCTCGAGAGTAATCCCAAGCCGCCATCGTATTTACTTGACTAAGATCATCCTGTGTAATGCCCGCAATTGTATCATCCCCTATGTATTGAACAGCTTGATTATATGCATCAATAGAAGAACTGTAATCTTCCTGTTCATCACCTGTTAACTGATTATTTTTTATTTTCAAATAGATACTATCGTATGGAGTTCTGTGTCCAGTATTGATCAACCAAGTAATTATTTGATTTGCAGAAGCATAATTTGTTACACCCCAGTAATCACTTAGACCCTGCTTCATACTTGCAACGTCATCACCCGCATACCTGATAACAGATGGATTATCCCCATTATACACGGGATAAATAGCTCCAAAAGCCAATAGACGTTGCTGCTGTTGTACAGTCAAGTTAGTCGCAGGTTTGGTAGAAACTTTCTTTGTATATACAGAAGCAATATACCCAGTTTTCTTATTAAAGGTCAGTTTTACCCATGATTTGTTGTAAGTCGTAACCGTTATCTGTTTGCCTATAGCAATATATCCTAGGATTTTCCCTTTAGAACTTGCTGTTGCTCTAACAGTCACTTTACTTGTAGTTACCGCAGGATATGAACTACTAGCTGCATATGAAGTAGTTGGAAGCATCATAGTTAGCACCAAACTGACTATCAAGCCTAGCAATACAGTTCCTTTGATGAGTGAATTTTTTTTCATGTTTTTTCCCCCTCTCTATTTCCCTATTATTTTACCATGTTTATACTCATTCGGTAAACATTGTCAAAATTTGTTGAACAAACAAGGTTAGGCGTCGTTTGGTTCACTTAATATTACTGCAAATTTTTTTATGATTCCTAACACCGTACAAAATTAAAAAAAGCACCCCCGAAAGGATGCCTGTTACCCAAATACTAGTGGTATTATTTTATAAAAAACAAAGAAAATAATTATCACAGCTATGAAATTCGCAATACTTTTAGGGAATTTGATAGATTGAAGAATCCAATAAATATTAAGAACCAGATCACTATCATTATGTTGGCCAAAAATTATAGGATTGTTTTTTTCTCTAAATAAACGAATTCTTTGATTAACTCCATTTATTACATTCGCTAAGTTATAAAGTGGAACATTTTCAGGTTGAACACCAATTTGCAGGTCAATAATTATTAATGCTGTATTTTCCATAATTTTCTCTTACCTTTTTTAATAATTAATCTACATAACGGTATCATAAAATTTTCCTTATATTGTTTTTCTTTAAGCAATCTTGCCTTAAACATAAAGAAAAAGCACAATTCTTGCTGCAGAATTGCGCCTGATTGTTGAACAAGGGTTTATAATTTATTAATTACACATAATTGTCCGAATACGATATAAAAAAGCCCACAGACACCTGCTGACTTAATTGATTTTTATACAACTATAGCCCCCGTTAATTAAAAAACAGCCTCAAGAAAATCTCGTGATAATGCACCTAAAAATAACGTTATTCCATTACTATCACATATCTCTATTTCGAAATAATTATCATCGTAAACTTCTAAAATTGTCCCAATTTGCCCCTTAGTGACTCCTTCATTATGGTTATCCATTGTGATTTTAACCGTATCAAATTGTTTCATTTCAAAGACCTTTCTCACGTTATATGTAGATGTATTACGTCTTTATAAAAATTACGGTTTTCCAAATACAGGAAAAATAGATAAAATTGATTCTATTTCTTGTACTATCCCTTTTAAATATGATTGGTCCGAACTAAAATCAAATTTTAGAACTGCTCCTATTCCAGCTGGATAGCAAGTTTCAGAAGTCCAATGTATTGTACCTTGTTTGTTTATTTCACACTCGATTTCCAGGTAACCATCTAAATTGATAAGGCTCGCCTTACCTTTTAACTTTTTATCCATTAGTTTTAACTCATTGCCAAAATTCCTTAATTCATCTGTTCGTAAATCTGCCTTGAACTGTGCTCTATAACCAGGTACTTCTATCCGTATATTCGAAATAATCCAATTACCATCCCAATAATCTGTACATTTAGGATGACTTCTACCAATTACTTCTATCTCAATTATTGTTTCCTCGCCTAATAAATGTATTTTCACAAAAACACCTCTAACAAGTAGACAAAATGCAAAAAAAGCATAGCAATTAATACAAGAAAAACATGGTCATTCACCTATGAAACAATCATGCTTTTTTAAAAAAATTGTCTTAGATATATTTTTTAAAAAGGATCTGTCAAGTTTTAGTGTTGTTTTTCCTTAACATGATTCTTATGGTTAATTTAATCAACGTCAATAGTAGGGCTAAAAGTGGTAATCCTTCTATGAAACAGAAACCAGACAAAAAAGCTATTGTCGTCGGATCGTTATCAGTTGCCATTCCACCTATAAAAAGAGCAATAGGAAAAAGTATGATAACAAAAACAATTGAAATTGCCAATTGTGCGTAGGTTGCCATTTTCTCTTCTTGACTGTCAACGTTTTTTTTAAATCCTTTACAAACCCAAATAATGAACACCAAAAACATGGTTATTGGAATCACAATACTACCAATCATTTGTACTGCTGAAAATAAATTGTTTATGTCCATACCAAACCTCTTTATAATTAAAATGGCAAAATATCAACACTACAGCGCGACAGAGCCTTTTTAAAAAAATCTCTTTAATCGTAGATGTTGATTTTGGTTAGAAGATAAACCACTTCTCAGGAAGGTGGTTTATTCCGTTAGCGTTTCCCACCTAATTACTTACCTACGCTAATGTCATGACGCATCCTTTTACTCGCCAACCATTCAACTAATAACTTCTGAATCCTTAATCGTTCATCTAAATGAATGTTTTCAATCGTATGATCACTTAGAAAGTATCGATTGTTGATGTGTTCTGTCTCCCCAAAAACAAGAGCATCATATTCCTTTACTGCTGACATTTCAGCGTAAATAATTACGACAGAGTGGCCTTCTACGAAGTAGATGTTAGCACCTCGACCATGACTACGCCAATGAAACCCAGAAATATTGGGATCTATGTTATCATTTTGAATTTCCAAAAAACCACGATCTGTTTTTTTGTCCATCAAGACCCTCCATTCCAAATACAAATGAATCTAATGAGGATTCCTTAAATTCTCCAGTAATCATTGGTGTTTTTACTATATATCTTTGTTGCAAAATTCTCGGGTCCTATCAATATCTGCTTCCAATAACCAATTTCTTGCTCTAATCCGTTGCAGCATTATCTTACCTTTCTCTTAACCTAATATTCTCCCTTTTAACTAGTTATAAATTCGGCAACACGAATTAATAATCCTTCTTGTGCTAGTCGAGTAGAAAGGAACCTCTCTACCTTACGGTAGATTGTGTTCCTCCCCCTCACAGAACCGTGCTTGCGCTATTAACGCACACGGCTCCTCCTAGTTACCATTCACAAAACCTTGCTAATCTCTTAGGATCAGATTTTGCTAATTCTGCTATCCTTACTAGATTTGTCTCCATTTATTATTCCTACCTCTGTGTGTAGTAAATGTGTCCCTAGCAAGGGTGATAACTGGTAGCTAGCCTTTCCTCCATCGGCATTACCCAACTTCATTGGTACTACGCTGCTATCCAACTCCCTACACTGGCATTTGGTTTCCTTACTTTTTATCGCTTATACAATATACTCTTCTAACAAGAAAAGACCGATAGGGTCTCCCGAGTTGCCGTATCATATCAATGTATAACGTGCCAAGGTCACTGACTCCAGAGAGGTTTTATCCTTCTTGCCTTTAACGAACGATAAAATGTAGCTTCTGCTGTGCTTAAGGCATCAGCCCTCTCGATTTACTAACTTTATGGAGCTCAATCCCTTCAACCATTTGGCTTTCGGCCCACTACCTAACTATCTACGCTTAAAGACTAAAGTTACCTTTAGTCCTCCAAGACTCGCTACGAGCGAATGGCTAGTTCTTACTCGACGGGAATCCCACCCGCTATATGATACGACCTAGGCTCGGCCGCACAAGCACCCGGTCAGTTAAGGAATAAAATTACTATTCCAACTGTAATAAATGATATGAACACAATTGAATATAAAAAATATTTTTTATTTATTATCTTATTTTTTTCTCCTAATAATTTTAGAGATAATTTCTCTAAAAGAAATAACAATATCAATATGGATAATAAAAATATAACAAGTTCAATTAAATCCCCTTCGTAATAGTGTAGATTATAAAGTTGTATTATAAAAAAACAGATACTAAAACTAATTAAATCACTAATATAAAATTCTTTTTTTCTTCTAAATAACTTAACCAAAATGCCACCCTCCCAAAATACATCATAAGTATAATTATAAATATTTTTCAAATTTTTCCATTAGGTATTTTAAAATAAACTGACCTTTGGTTTAACAAGATACATTCTTCTATGGGTGTAAAACAGTATTAACCCAATATTTTGCGTTCTCTGAGTCTTTTTTCTTAACAGAAACGACATATTGTGTTTCGTAATTACTGTTCATTCCAGTACTTCCAAAGTTTCCTCTTGTTGTCCCCTGTCCCAACCATTGACTTGAACGGTTAATAACTTTGTAGATATATTTAATGCCCTTACTTTCTAAAATTCCTCTCACCCTTGATAATTCTTCCATTGAATAACCAATGTGAATTTCTTCTTTATTAAAGAAAAACATATCCATCCCCCATTGTTACTCTATTTGCACTGACGAACTCTTAATTCCATTTTATTACATAATACTGTATTACTTGAAGGAAGAGCTGAAAATTTTGGATATCTTAGGAGATATAAAAAAGGATTCCATATTCCACTAACCTGCCACTTTTCTTAAATAAAAACCAACAAAAAGAGCATTACTCCTTCTCGAAGTAATGCACCCATCAGTTTAAGTACACTTCTTAACAAACTTAATTAAAGAAATTTTTAATAACCAGCATTCTTTAAGAGAAGGAGAATTGTAACTGGATTATAGGCAGGATATTTAAAATCATTAGATGTTAGATACCCAATAAAATTGCCAGCTCCGTCTAGAATTTTCGGAGGAAAAGAGGTATATGGATTCATCACACTATAGGAGGAATATTGACTACCATAAGTGCCATATTGATTCCAGATACTATCCGTTCCATATTTACTGCCATAGGTTCCAAATTGATTAAAAATACCATCCGTATCATATTGGTTAGATGTTAATTGACCTAAATATTTATTTTGCCCATCATTTGAATACAAGTATAACCCAGAGCTTTTATAAGACAAATAACTCATAAAATTTCCAGTGGCAGGCAGAGGAGTTGGGTTAGTGACAGGTTTCGTTTTTGTGTTCAACGTGTAACTCATGGGTACTTCTTTCCCGTTGATAATGGCGGACACTTTAAACGATACATTCGTATTAGCTGGAATATGATTCAATTCCGAACTAAAGTCGGAATACCATTTTAATTTCATTTTCGTATTGGCAGAATCAACGAAGGAATAGTATGTGCTCGAATTGCCAGATTTATAGTACAAATAGTAGTATTGAGCATTTTTGAGATTCGTCCAATTAATTCGAATCAAAGAGTCGGTCATCGTCACGGCTTTAATGGAGAATTTCAATGTTGTTGCCGTTAAAACATATTTCATTGGCACTTCTTTATTATTGATAACGGCTGAAACTTTGAAGGAAACAATCGTATTTTGAGGGATCGAACCAAGCTCCACGCTATAATCAAAAGCATGCTTTAGCTTCATCTTTATATTTTTACTATCAACAAATGAATGATATTTGGTGTCGCTGCCAACTTTATAATACGCATAATAATTGATCTGACCCCATAAAGTTGGACAAAAATATTATGACGCTTTCTCGGTGGTAAGGAGCCTGTATTTTATAGGACTCTTACCACCGAGTTTTTCTTTAATTCGATCGTTATTGTAGTAGCTAATCCAATCAACCGCTGCCTGAGCGACTTCCTCAAAAGATTGGTAGTCGTATTGATGAACTGTTTCACATTTTAATAGGTGGAAGAAGCTTTCCATTGCCGCATTATCAAGACATGTTGCTTTTCGTGACATACTCTGAAATACATTATGCCCCTTAAGCTCTTTTACCCAGCTATGATGTTGATATTGGAACCCTTGATCCGAATGAACAGTTGTACGATATGGAAGTTTAGGTAGTGAGTCCAGGGCTTCATGCAACGGTTTTAAAGCAAAACTTACAGTAGGATGAAGGCCAATGTTAAAAGCCAGAATTTCGCCAGAGTAGAGGTCCATTACAGGTTCAAGATAACAGCGATGTGCTGTGGATTTATCTCCCCAGCGTAACTCTGTGACATCTACTGTAAGCTTTTGATAAGGTCGATCTGTTTTAAACCGACGATTTAGCCGATTAGGGGCAATTTTACCAATCGTCCCTTTATATGAGTTGTATTTCCGACTTTTTTTCGTATATGCTTGTGACTGTAAATGCTGATCCTGCATAATGCGTTGAACTTTTTTATGATTAACTTCCAATCCACGATTTTTTAATTCAAGTTGAACGCGTCTATATCCATAAGCTGGATTATCCTTTTTGATTGCTTTGATTTCCATTATTAATTCTTGATCACTATGTTTGTTTTCTTCATGATTTTGATAGTAGAAATACACACTTTTCGGAAGGTCCACGACCTTCAAAATCGCAGACAAACGATATTTTCCCCTTAATTCAGTGACAACTTTCACTTGCTTTTGTCTGTACCCACGGGTTCCTGAACTAAGGCTCTTAGCTTTTTTAGGTATTCATTTTCAATCCTTAACATACGATTTTCACGTTGTAATTTTTCGAGTTCGGAGGATTCCTCTTTTTCCCTGTTGGTGATCATGATGGTTGGCTGGCATTTGTTTTGGTCTTCCTCTCCGTTTAAACAGAGCTTCGACGCCTTTCTCTCTGTACTTCCTCTCCCACGACAGGATTGTACTTGGTGTTGATATATCAAAATGAAGGGAAGTTTCGCGTAATGATGCTCTGTTACTCCACATCCATTTTAATACTTCCATCTTAAAGTTACCATCATACACACTTTTAGGACTACGGACCTCATTCGCTTTATTCCCATATTTTTCGTATCGATTCACCCAATCAAGTATAGTTTGATGACTCCCAATTCCATATTTCTTTGCCAATTCATTTGATCCTCCCCCTCCATTCAGATACTCTAGAACAACCTTTTCTCTATATTCACTTGAAAATTTGACCAAATTAAAAACCCCCTAAGATGGATGTTTAGTCCAACTTAAGGGGGTCACTTCAAATATTGTGCGTTTTTGATCGGTGTCCAGTTGATTCGAATTGTGGTATCTGTAGCTCCAGCAGCATTAACTACTGCCTTACTGAATGTTAATGTAATGTGTGTTGTATCAGTAATTTGTGCTTTTGTAACTGTTGGAGCAATGTCTTCTGTTAATGTAACTGGAGCAGAGAAAACATTCATTAATACTCCATCAGCAGATTTTACACCACTAATGTTTACTTGGTGATAACCAGAGTAAGTATTGTTAGTTACAGTTAATTGAACGTCAGCAGAACCACTACCATTTGTAGTTAAGACAGCACCTGTTACAGTAGCACCTTCAATTGTATAGTTTGTAATATTAAGAGCTGAAGCAGCATCCACGTTCTTATCAAAGTGAACGTTTACTTTATTATTGTTTCCAACTACTTTACTTACTGTTGCAGTTGGTGCTGTTGAAGATGTGTTACTTGTACGTGTAAATGAAATTGTAGATGAAGCTAAACTAGATACTCCATATGAATCAGTTGCAAAGCCTGCAGGTAAAGTAGCTGTATAATTACCAGCTGCTAAACCAGATAAATCATATTTTAATTGGTTAGACGCTGTTGCACCATAAGCTAAAAGATTTGATACATTTCCAGTTAATGCAAACGAATAACTTGGATTTGTAATAGATGTTGTTGGATTGAAATATGTTCCTGTTGCAGTTGCTACCGCTCCAGCTGTAACATTTTTATTATATGTTACTACTAAATACTCAACGCCATTAATTTTTTGAACAGCTGTTGAAGTAATTGTAGGAGCTGCAGATGCATTAAAGTTAACTAGTTGAGAGAAGTTATCTCCAGAAACAAAATTTAATCCAACAATTCCAGTAATTGAAACTGTTTGTAAATCAGTTACTCCTGCACCAAGTGTAAAATGATATAAAGTACTATCCTTAGCATCTACAGTTGCAGTTGCACTACTTACACCTACAGTTACTGTAGGAGTAGCTGATAATGCACTAGAAAACTTAACATCGAAAGATGTGTTTCCAGTTACTTTAACGCTGCTAACTGCTGGTTTTGCAGTGTTGGAAATGTCATATTTCACTGTTGCTACTGCTGGATTTGGAGTTAATAAGTTGCCTACAGCATCTTGAACACCTGTTAGAGTAACAGTTAAGTTTTGATTTCTATCTGCAGCATTTAGACCAGATAAATCTACGATGTAAGTAGATTTGTCAGTGCCCTGTGTTACATTAGCCTTTGTCAAAGCAGTAGTTAATGCAACTCCATCCGCACGAGCGATATTTACAAGAACATTTGCACCAGCTACATCCTGAACTGGCTCAGAGAAATGAATAACAGCATGCGCAATATCATTATAACTTACACTCGTGATTGCTGGACGAGTAGTATCAGAAGCTTTTACAAAAGCAGAGAATGCTCCAACTGTTTTTGTTCCATCAGCAATGTAAATCAAATCTTTATTTACAGTAACAGCATAGTTACCAGAGAAATAAGTGTCAGCATTTACTGTTAAAGTTTTGCCATCTGCACTTAATGAAGCTTTAAAACTATTAGCATTACCTACTACGTTCGCAATTGAATCAGCTGCAGTAATAGAGAATACTCCATCTTTTAAAGTGCTATCTGCAGATTCAACTACAGTTGATGCATCAACAGCTTTGTTGAATGTAATTTGTAATTGTTTAGCGTTAATCGCACTTACTAATTTGGTTTCAATTAAGAAACTAGTTTCTTCTATAATATAGTTACACATTCCATAAACTAGTTGAAAGCCCCTACTACTTCCCCAAATACTATCCCCTGAACTCTAACTTTGAAATTTTGCACATCAATCAAATTCTTATCAGTATCTTGATTATTTAATGCTTCTTTTCTATAAGTTTCGAGCTTTTCAAATAAATTAGGATACTTTTTCTCAAATTCTGTTTTCATTTTTTGGTATTCTGTTTCCCAATCAAATACACCTTTCTTAACTGCATCTTCAATATCTGCAGTTAAATATGCTATGTCATCTGCGGCTTCTACTAGGAAGGTAGCGGGATGTCTACATCCATTGATACCAACATTTTCTTTAATTTTTTTAATTAATTCTTCTTCTGCTTGAAAATAGCCGAACTTTTCCTTCTCTTTTGCTTTGGAATTATTGGAAGCCCAAGGATATTTCATTAGCGTAGCTAATGTAGCATAGGTAAAATTAGCACCATACTGATCGTTCAGAAATTGTAACCTTGATAATATTCTAATAGCTTGAGCATTTCCTTCAAATAATAAAAAATCACGTTCTTGTTGTTCTGTTAACTTACCATATGGATTTTCTGCTGTTCTATATCCAGGTGTACTAAACCATTTACTAAACCAGTTTCTTATAATATCCTCGCCATAATACCCAAATAGCGGATTTCCTAAATCATGAACTAGACAAGAAACTTCAACTAAAGATGCTAACTGCTTAACTTCCTTAAAATCCTTAAATATTTTCTTTTCAGTATGTAACCATTCTCCTATACTTCATGCCAATGATCTTCCTAAAGAGGCAGCTTCTAATGAATATGTCAATCTCGTTCTTGTAAAATCATTTCTTTGTAAAGGAAATACTTGAGCTTTATCTTGAAGCTTTCTCAAGGATGATGAATATATAATACGTTCGTAATCCTTATCAAATTTATTTCTATGTGGTAAATTTTCCGTTGTTGTTTCTCTCTGTCTACATAGACATAATAGTTTCTCCCAATTCAACATTTGTGTCCATCCACATGTTTTTTATATAACTTACTTTGATATCTTTTTTGTAAATATCCTTTTATTAAAATAAGAGATTATTTGATGAGTAATCAATCTAATTTTCAAAAAAATAGATTTATGACCTTACTTTACTTTACTTTGAAGAAAATTTTTAGCCAATAAATTAAAAAATCCCTTATTTCAAGGGAATTTAATATATTTAAAAAACCTCAATTACTTATGATATGATTCACCACGGTGTATCTAAATGAGGTTTTCATTTTAAATTAATTAATTTTCACTTAACTTCATTTTCTTAAAATCTATTATCGAACTGGACTCAATCATAAAATCTATTCCTAGAATGCCTTTAAATCCATAGGTTTTCTAGTGATTCTAACTGTAATTCAAAATAATCAAAATGATAGTGTTTATGAAAATGCAAAAAAAATAGCCCCTCAGAGATTTCTCCATGGAGCCCCTCGATAGAAAAAGAATTCAGATACACTTTTCTATTTTACTGGATGGTTCTTGGCACACTATTTTTCTTATGATTGTTAAGAAGAAGAACGAAGGCAACAATATTAATTCCTACTCCGGTAATAGTAGTGATCCATTCTACACCTGAAGGTGCACTAACTAAATGGCTGAAAGCAATTAAGGAAGTACCGATTGGAATAAAAGGGAAAATTTTCTTTTGTAGATTATCCATCATTAAATTCCTCCTATCATTTATCGAGGTAAATTATACCATAAATCACATAAAAAAGGTTACAATTAATATTAGCTCCATGCCGCTAGTAAAATCCAAGATACTGCATTTAGCAGAATAACGACAGTAATGATATTTTTTTTTGAACGGGTTGAAAGATATTTTAAAGAAATAATTTGAAACACAACAGACCAAACACTGAATATAGTAAAACAATTCATAAGCGAGTTAATATATTTACTGTCAAATAAACTTTGGCTTAAGGAAGCCAGTCCGAATGGTGAATATAGAGAATCTACACCCAACGAAAACATGATTAACACCTGACCTAGTTGTCCTACTACTCCTATAACATATGAATAAGTTTGTACAATAAACAGTTTTTTAAATGATAGTTCTTGAAAAAAGATCCAACTGAAGATTGTAAACAAAGTGATAGTTACAATTGGTATAAACAAACCTAATATACCAGTAACTGCTGAAGTAATCAACTTATACTTTTCAATGTCTGTTTCACCTGTTTTCCGGATTTGCATTTCCAGATCCGAAGAAAAATAAACAGTTAAGGCGGTTAGTATTGCACCTATTAGGGAGAGCAACAATACTTTTAATAATAGTTTTTTGGTAGTTTCGGAATTCTTTAAGCTAATTATTTCCTCTTTGACATTCAAAAGCGGTTTCATCAGTTTTACGCTATACATAATTCTCGTCCCCCTATGTTTAGTTTGAATTTTTTAAAACGTTTTTTAATTTAGGTTTCTTTCCATATAGAAGCACCCCGGTAGGATAAACTTTGGATGCAAATAAAAAGACAAGAATCATAGTAATGACTAATATCATCACTGACAATACGATTTCTAGCGGTGAAACCGTACTTATAGAAATTCTAGTGAACATAGATACAGGTGAGAAGAATGGTATAAATGACGCCACCTTTGAAACAATTCCGTTAGGTGATGACAGCGTGTACATTGCTAATAGGAAAGACATAATGATTGTTAAAGATAATGGAAGGGTAATATTTGTAAGATCTTCTATCCTGCTGACCATTGCTCCGAATGCAGCATACAATGCAGCATAAACAAAGTAACCTAATATGAAGAATAGAACGAAATATACAACCTGATTGGTTGTAACGGAGTCCAAGTTAATCTTAAAGCCAAATATATCCCCACCGGATTTCACTATGCCTGATTTATACATTAAGACCGTACTTAGGATGATCAGTAATAATTGTGAAAGACTAGCAGATCCCACCCCTAACACTTTTCCGAACATCATTCTTATTGGCTTCACTTTTGTAATCATTATTTCCATTACCCTCGAAGATTTTTCTGAGGCAACTGCAGTGGCAACTGCTTGTCCATAACCTAATATGGCTATGTACATAAAGAAAATCATCCCATAAACAAAGAGAAATGAATCTTCTTGCTTCTTGGCCAAATCCGTAATCTTCATAGGAACCTGGGTCAACAGTGCTTGGGCAGTATCTTTATTAATACTATTTTCTTTAATGACGTTTGAGGTGTAGATAGTTTGAATATAATACTGAAACATTCGTATCAAGGTTTCATCTTGATATGCAGCGATATATTCAATAAAACTTCCACTATCACCATTTCTTAGAATAAACAATCCATCAAGATCGCCCTTTACTACATCTTTTCTGAGCGAGCTTTCTTCTCCTTTGTCCACAACCTTCCAACTATAACCCTTCATGACGCTTCCCAATTTATCGCTGTTCAAGACTAGCTGGTCTGTTTCATCCATTACAGCAATGTGAGATTTATCCTTCCCAGAAATATCTTCAATAATTCTGGGAAGAGACAGAACCAACCCTTCTAGTAATAGGATGAGAATGGTAGATAATATAAATGCTTTCGTTTTTACATTTTCAATATATGTATATTTAAACACTTTAATAAACTGACTCACTTTTGATCACCCTACCTTTTCGATGAAAATCTGATGCAGTGTAGGCTCTTTTATTTCTATGCTCTTCAAGTTATAATCATTTTCCAATAAATGTGTAACTGTCGAGATAGCTTCCTTTTCACTATTGGCCTTTATCCTATAAAAATTGTTCATTATTTCAAATTGATAATTATTACTAGATAGGAATTTTTCTATATTATGATGAGTCTTTATGAAGAGGTTCTTATATCCATAATTAGCCTGAATGTCATTTAACTGTCCTTTTAATACCACCCTGCCATTTTTTAATATACATATATTTCGGCAAAATTCTTCTACACTGTCCAAACGGTGGCTTGAAAAAATAATTGTTTTCTTTGCATCGATGAGTTCTAATATTATTTTCTTTAGAATCTCAGCGTTTAAAGGGTCTAAGCCACTAAAGGGCTCATCAAGAATAATAAAATCGGGATTATGTAATAGTGTTGCAATAATCTGGATTTTTTGTTGATTTCCTTTTGACAATTCTTCAGCCTTTTTATCTTTATACTCGATTACTTGTAATTTTTCCATCCAATAAACAAGCTGACTATTTATCTCTTTCTTTGTTAATCCCTCTAATTCTCCGAAATAGCGTAGCTGATCAATAACTTTTGATTTAGCATAAAGGCCTCTCTCTTCTGGTAAATAACCAATTTTTACTTCTCTTTTACTTAATGGGGTTCCATTCCAGATAATTTGGCCATCGTCTGGTTTCAACAATCCTAATAACATTCTTAATGTGGTGGTTTTCCCAGCACCATTTTGTCCTAATAGGCCCAAGACCCCACCAGTATCTATAGAAAAATTTAAATTTTCGATTGCATAAACACCATTAAAGGATTTGTATAGGTTTTCTACTACTAATGACATATATCTAGCCCCTTTACAATTTATGTGAAAATTAACAAGAAATTCGTCAGATGATATTTACAAAAAAGGAAAAATTGTCTAATATTAAAAAAGATAATATTTCCAAATTTATTAGAAGAATAGGAGAATTCGAATGATAAACCTCCCGGTAACAATAACCTTGTTAAGTGAACAAGAAATTCTTCTACAAGGATTAAAAGAATCTTTATCCAAGTACCATAAGGAGATTGACGTAGTATTATTAAGCTACAAATCTCTATTTAAGAAGGAAGACATTAGAGACATTACAATCATCGATATCGATTATTTAATCTTCTCAAATCGGACTAAACTTCATAACATTATCCTTGAACTTAAGAGGCAATGTCCTAATGCACCCTTAATTCTTTATTCCACTTATCCTTGCCACCCTATGTCAGCTGAAAAGTTTTTTTCAGTCGGGGTGAATGCAATCGTTCTAAAAAAGGATCCCGTTGACAAACTTTATAGTGTCTTATCGTTACTATCTATTCAAAATGATCTGGTTTTAAAAGAAAAGAATACTAAAAATTCAATCTTTGATCTTACAGAAAAAGAGATTGTTATCCTCCAGAAAATTGCCGATGGCTTTAAAAATAAGGATATCGCAAGGCTAATGAATTTAAGTATAAGTTCTGTTGAGTCATATATTGCTAGAATATTTGAGAAACTAGAAGTAAACTCTCGAATGCAAGCAGTAGTAAAAGGAATTTACTACCACTTTATTGACATTGACGCAGTTAACTATCAATAAATCAAATTGAAGTCCAGCCTCCATCGACTACTAAATTGTGCCCTGTAATCATATTATTTTCACTGGAAGACAGGAAGATGGCAGCGTTAGCAACATCGATAGGCATTGCATACCTTCTTAAGGGTATCCTTGATAGATTCTCATTTTTAAACGATAGACTATATAGTAATTCTTTGTTTTTATCAGATTGTACAAATGTAGGAGATACACAGTTTACGCGAATTCCATACTTGGCCCATTCAATGGAAAGAGCGTTTGTAAGATTGATTAACCCTGCTTTACTAGCACAGTATGGGGCTCGATTTTCACTGCCAACTATTCCATGCTGCGAAGCGATATTGACGATAGACCCACACTTTTGTTTGATCATAAGTGGTGCTATCGCTTGGCTCATAAAGAATGTTCCTCGTAAGTTTGTATCTACGATTTGATCCCATATCTCTGGAGTAACCTGTAGTGCTGAATTTAGGCTATTCACACCAGCATTATTTATTAAGATATCAATGACTGGAAAGGTTACTGAGAAGGATTCTACCCCGTCCTTAATCGCACTAATATCTCTAATATCGATTACTGTTGGCATCACTTGTACTTTATACTCTAAACTGATTGTAGAAGTCAGCTCATTTAACTGTTTTGAATTTTGATATAAATCGATTAAAACTAGATTGGCACCTCTCCTTGCAAATTCCTTGGCAATCACTCGGCCAATCTGGCCCGTCGCTCCTGTTATTACTACATTCATAGCAATCTCTCATTTCTTATGTGGTTTGACTAGACAAAAGTGTTAATTTCTCATTTAGAAATAAAATATATGATCTTACTGTTCTGATAAAATGAATGAAAACCATTAATACCAATATGATGAGCACCAAGATACTTGTAAACCCATTATATTTTCCTATTAATTGGATTAAAAAATATAGGGAATTCCCCCAAAATAGAAGAGTGAATAACGTCGAGGTAATACCGTATAGTTTGAACACCTTAATTTCAAAATCTGAAAAAGAATGATTAATCACTTTGTATTTAGGAATGAATGAACTTAACAGGAACTGAAACGATTTATCCCTTAGGTTCGTTATTCCAGTTAAATACGTCAGTATCCAATACCCATCAAGCTTTACTAACGGAATCAGATTAATAATGATTAAACCTATATTTAAAACGATATAATACATCAGAATATTCTGGTGTATGCTTAGTTTTTCAAGTATATATTGGGAAATTACAGCAATACTTACAAGAATAATCTGACTTATAATCCCTGCTAACGAAACGAGTATCTTGTCTTTTCTGCTTTTAAAGGTGTATATTGAACTGACATTGCAATATAATGCGAATTGAAAGTAAAACAACATGAAGCCTATTTCTTTAACCTTTCCACCTAAAAAATGACAAGTGATAGCATGCGAAAACTCGTGTATGACTAGTGTAAAAACCATCATAATATATAGAATGACCAAATTCTTTACATTTAAAGAGTCCATAGAAATATTAAGGAGCCAATGAGAACGAAACATTCCCATGATAAAAAAACCAGTAATCACAAAAACGCCTAAAAAAGTGAGGACAATTTTATTAAAAAGAAAATGAATAAAGGGGGACAAAAGGTTAAGGGTCCTCTCGGGATTAAAAAATAAAATTGGGATTCTGGTTAAGTCTCTCTTCTTCTGTACAATCAGATTGCTGTAATCATGTTGTAAAAACCCTAATTCTTTAAATTTTTCTTCCAAAAAGGTTTGTTGTTCAGGAGTTAAATATTCATCAAAAGGATGAGAATGATGATTAAGGTATAAATAAAAGTTTCTCTCCCTGCTGCCAAGTTTTATATGTTTTTTTGTGATATTGTTATAAAGGATATATTCATGTTCACTTATTTCTGAAATTTCAACATGTTTTGGGACCGGCATAGTTTATCTCTCTCCTAAAAATTATTAAGAGAGAATTATTCAACCCTTAGAGGACTGAATAATTCTCATTTCCACTATTGATTATTAGGTTAAACCACCGATAAGAATACCCAATCCAATAGCACCAATAATCGCGCCACCAGTCGCAAGACCATCTAAAAACCCATCTCTAAATGAACCTGGAGCCAATACTTCTTCTAAATTTTCAAAGTTTAATTTTAAATCTATCTTTTCATTTTTCAAATCAAACACTCCTTTTTTTAAAGTAAGATTTATTACTTTTATGTAGCGACGATAAGGTAACCAATATATACGCCGCCGCCAACAATACCAATTCCTGTTACAAAACCAGCTACATAACCCCAGTTAATCGGATTTACAGCTTCTTCAAGGTCTTCAAATTGTAACCCCATAGGAATCACATTTGATTTTAACTCCAATGCATTTTCCATATCTTTCACCTCCCTTCAATACTATAAAAAGGATTATCTCATTATGGAGCAATGAAAAGGTAGCCAACATATACGCCACCAATAACAAGACCGACTCCTTTTACAAAACCAGTTACATAGCTCCAGATAATTCAATTTACAGCTTCTTTATGGCCCTCAAATTGTAATTCCATAGGAATCACGTTTAACTCTAACCGCAATACGTTTTCCGTTTTTCACCTTTTTCCAATCATATCAATCTAGGATCAACCTAAGTGAAGTTCCTTAAAGTCCTTTCTAGTGTGTAAATCATTTTATCCAGTTCCTTTTTTTCTGTAATAAGCGGCGGGAAAAGGGACAGGCCACATGTTAATGGTGGGCTGTAGAAAGGATATGCAATAAGGCCTCTCTTCTTTAATATGCTCATCACTGAATTTAAGCTGGATGCGGAAATAGGTTCATTGCCATAGGATCTCAATTCAATTCCAGTCATAAACCCTATTCCCCTTACCTGTGAAACAATAGGTAGGACATGAAGAACCTCCTTAAGCCTTTCAATAAAGTAAGTTCCCTTTTCTTTCACATTCTCAAGGAAATTATCTTTCATTAACACTTCTAAGGTGGCTAAACCCGCAGAACACGCTAAAGGATTACCATTCTGAGTAGACAGATGTTCTATATGGGTATCCGAATTCACATAAGTCCTGAAAATTTCTTCACTGATAACCACAGCACCTAACGGAAGATAACCACTATTTATCCCTTTAGAAAGACAAAGAATATCAGGTGTTATTCCAAAATGCTCAAAGGCAAACATTTTACCAGTTCTGCCAAATCCAGTGGCGACTTCATCAAAAACTAGCAGCACGTTGTAAACCTCACATAGGCTTTGTACCTTTTGCAGATAGGATGCTGGTATAGGAATGATTCCTCCTGAACCAACAATTGGTTCTAATATGATAGCAGCTAGTCTTTCATGATTGTTCAAGAAGAAAGCTTCTACCTGGTTCTCGTAATTTCTGATCTGATTTTCATTCTCTTGGTGATATGGGGTATGTAAAAAGTGAAAACCTGAAACGACCGGATGGTAATCCTTCGTTAACTCTCTATCAATACCACTTGCAGACATACCTCCGAAATAGGTTCCGTGATAGGAATGGTCTAAGACAGCAATCTCTTTTTTTAATGGGTATCCACTCAATGAATAAAATTGTCTGACGATCTTGATTGCCAACTCAACGGATTCAGAACCGGTACATGTATACAACACTTTATTTAAATGAGTCGGAACTAAATTCAATAATTTTCTTGCCAGGTTGGTCGATGTTTCATTCTGATGCTCCCCTAAATGAACAAATGGGATTTTATGCAATTGTCGTAGTATATACTCATTTATGAGTGGATGATTGTACCCCAATGAAACATTCCACAGTCCGCTTATTCCATCCATGTAAATTCGTCCCATACGGTCTTTAATGTATATCCCATTACCTTCTACAATTTCAACAAATTCCTCGCCCTTATTTATTGGGTTTAAAGGATGGATTAAGGGATAATCCCTCATCGTTGTCATTCCAGTTGACATAAAAACACCTCAGTTAGTTCGTTCTAGGGTAACAAATCGAATTCGGTTATCACCGTCACTTTGTGTTTTGGTATTGATGATTTTAAACTTAGACCTTTTGATCGCCGCTGAAATCTCCTTGTCAGTTAATAACCTTTTAACGGTATAACCTAAATTCCTTGTGGTCTTATTATCAGCGTCGATGCTTTCCCCATAGAAATTCACATAGGATTTCATCTCTGTATATACTTTTTTTTCTGTATAGATCACAAACTGCTTATTCCCTTGTGTTTGCTCGGTATAAATATTAATCGGTTCAATATGATAGGATTTG
This sequence comes from Neobacillus sp. PS3-40, assembly GCF_030915485.1. Taxonomy (GTDB): domain Bacteria; phylum Bacillota; class Bacilli; order Bacillales; family Cytobacillaceae; genus JAUZPL01. Next base: position 1,980,854 of record NZ_CP133266.1, read on the forward strand.
CCTGGTAGGGGCGACGTAACGGAATAGTCGAAGATAAACCTTCCACCTACTTCTAAATGTCTATAGACATTCTCTAGCAATTGATCGATTTCATCATCGGTATCAAGCAGGCAGATGCTTGTTGCTCCCAAAATAATTAAGCCATACTTCTGATCATGTTGAAAGTTAACCATGTTATCAATACATACCGATATGTTTTCCTTAACAGTAGCATCCATAGAACTGATTTTCTTTTCAAGTACATTGAGCATGGATGGAGATAAGTCAAGACCGGATATTCGATATCCTCTTTTCGCAAATTCTAACAACAGTCTGCCGCTTCCACAGGCTAGCTCTAGGATGGCTGATTTCGTTTCTTCCGCATTATGAAGGTAATAGTCAATGTCATATAAAATCTGACCGGTGATTTTATCATAAAAATTGGCGAAGTACCCATCATACAAATCCATCTCATTCGACGTTACATTCAGTTTCATCAATTTCTGAAACATTCCGAAAAAATTATGCTCACTCATACGAATACTTCCTTCTTTTGTATTAAGCCTGCATTAGCAAAAAGCTCATACGATTTGTGGTAATAGTCAACGGCATGTTCCATCGTGATTTGGAAGTCCTTTATCATTTCCTCAATGACAGTTGTCTTACTATAACCTTTGTATAATGATTCCAAAACATATGTCATAACTGGATTTAACTTTGTCAATTTCAACTTAGAGGAATCGACCAATATGCTTTGCTCCTTTAAATGGAAGAGGAAAACTCCTTTGTTCACTAATGACTCTCCAGCAGTTGTTAATCTAAATAAGTGTGTCACATAAGGGTTTGATACTCGTATATCCTCGATCTCCACCCCTCTAAAATAAGTAGTATAGTCGATTAAAACTTTAAGCAGCTGTGTTGTAGAAGAGTAATATTCCAATCCAGGCTGATTCTTTCGAATAGAACAATATTGTTTTTCATTCATATAGTCTGGTAAGAAACTACATTTTGAACATGAATCGCGTACTTCACAGCTATTGCAGCCTCGCAATAGCTGCTGTTCCTCTGTTATCACCTTTACTTTTGTCCTTAGTTCATATAATTCGTCACCTAATGCTCCGATGGCCTTGTTGCAACCTAAGCACGGACTTAGGGATCGATTACCATTTACAACTAATCTTGGTAGGTGACTCACATTGCACGCTTGGATTCCGCTCCATCGGCAAATGTTCGTAATCTTAGAATCAAGTTGATAGGCGTGTCGATAGGTTCCAGTCGAGATGAAATGGATAACTTCTGATAAATAGGTATCCAAGTCATCTTGACTTTCTAATGTAAGTAATGATGTAAACTTTTCTACAGCCTCTTTATACGGAGCAATGGGAAAATCCTCGATTAAGAAATGATCAAGTTGAAGATGGTTACCGTCTATTTGATGAAAGTGGGAAAGGCTGTTTCCTGAATCATTTACACGGTTCTTAGTATCTTCATATGAAGAATTAGTCATTTGCAATGTTCCGTTTACTAAAACGTACTTAGCAGCATTTTTAGTAGAAAATTCGGCGGTACGATGGATAAATGCACTGTTCAAACTCATTATTCCATTCACTTGTGCATAATCCTCAGAGGAAAGAGTTTCACTTATTTCTACATGCTTAACATAATTATCTAAAACCGTTTTAGGGTAAATCCCTGTATAGTAAGCTATTACGCCATTTTTCAATGCATTTTTTTGAGCAATCTGAGGCAAGTATCCTCTCAATCTTGAAATTAGCTCCATCGTTTCAGCAGATAAATGTATTTGTTCATCTGATTTGAATCGAACATCAATGATTCCTTTTCCTATTTCAAGGAGATGCAAGGTTTGAGCAATTAATATAGAAACATCTGTATCCCTTTCTGCATAAATAGTGATGATAGTAGGAACACTGACTTCACTAACTATGGCTACAAGTTTTGCTGGTTCCGTTTCCTTACTTATTTCCAAAATAATTTCCTGAATGTTCAATTTTTTTAGATTAACAAAAGACTGTTGTTTGGTCTCGTTTACTTTAACATATGGCTTGAGGGGGATACTTAAGTTAAATGATAAGAATAAATCAATTACGTATTCAATATCTTCTCCATCAATATAGAGTGGCACAGGCCTTACCACTTTTGATTCATTTTCCTTAATGAATTGGATTTCTTCCTCAAAGAAACGATCCTTTTTAACATGAAGTCCTACATTGTTAATTTTAGTAACTGGGATTAAATGATTTTTATAGATAAGAGGGTGGAATTCCTTTTCAAGATCACGCTCTACGTCTGGATCTAGCAATTGAACTAATTCAGATAGGTTGGAGGAATTCATTATTACATCAATGAAGTCTTTACCTTCTAATGGAATGAATACCTCGCTTTCAACTAACCAAATCAACTCAATCTCGCTATTTTGTGCTTTTAAAAGTTTACTAATTTCAAGACTAACCTCTTTATTGGTGAAACTGTCAACATACATAATCACTTTAGAACCGATTGAAAAAGAGATATCATCTACAATTTCAAATAGATTGCTTGGTTGTTCTTCAATATATTGGGTGGAAGAAATATGGAACTCTTTTAAATAAGCTCTGATTGAAGCAACATTATAATCGTAATCTATCGTTAATAAATTCTCTTCAGTTTCTTTTATATAAATAAAAGTTGGGGTTTCATCAAAAAACACATTTCCACTTCCCTTGAAAAACATTTTTATTTCTATGTGGAAAATATTATCAAATTATATCGATAATTGTCATTAGTGGTTTCCTTAAACTTTTTAAGTATTTCCTTTGAAAAATAAGAAGAGAACCACTAGTCAACCTAAGTTATTACCGTTTTATTTATATCTAGATAAACGGACAGCCCCTAAAAAAACACATCCATGAGTTTTTCTCGAAAATAAATTCTTCGAAAGAATCAAGAATGTACCTGGTCGAAAAACAGATTTTTCAGATTCAGAGTGGTTAACTATATTATTACGTCATGGACTAATCGAAAAGAGTTTTGTACCATTTATTGAAATTCAAAATCTACGTGATCTATCGAGACCTCTGAGAAAAATCGAATCCAAAAATGTCTTGAAGTGTTCAAATATTAAACTCAGTTTAGTTATTTCCTACATGTTTAGAGCACCAGGAAGAAAACTTCTTGAGAGATTGATTGAACAGGGTTATGTAAAAGCTTCCGATGTAGAATCCAGTATCCATAGACGCATGTCTGGAAAAAGGTGAAAAATCACCTATTCCCTTTTTGTTACTTTAAACGACCATCAGATCTTTTTAATAAGTCAGTCTTGGCAACACATAATATATTTGGAATCACATATATCAGATATTGAAGAAAGGGTTGATAATCTATTAAAGAACTTTAGAGAAGAAATGAAATTACTTCTTACTATTCTAGGAATTAAAAAGGATATCTCAGCTATAATTATTTCGGAAATAGGAGTTGAGATATGGGTAATCTTCTACTTCCCAACATTTAGCATCTTAGTTGTATCACCAGGAACTCATGAAAATGCAGGAAAACGTAAGAGGACTAGAACTCCCAATGGAATTCCTCATTTAAAATCAGCGATGTATGAAGCAGTTTTGGCTGTGTCTAGATGTCGAAGTAGATGGTTAGCCACAGAGAATTGGGCTATTCAAGAAGAGGAACGAAAAAAGCATCCGTTGCTATATCGCATCGAATGCTTCGAATAATCTACTCTATGCTTTTAAACAAGGAACCGTATAAAGAACTACAACTTAATTAGTATAACAAAACCAAATTAGTCATATACAAAGTTAACCTTTCACAGATAGCTCTGCTTTCTTATTTCTTTTTTAGGTTCTTTTTAGAATTCCCCTACCTGATCCAAAGTATTCAGAGAAAGCCACGTTTATTTATTTTCACATAAAAAGAAAGACGTTTAAGGCTAACTACAAAATCTAAATTTTTTTCTTCTTAATTAGGGAATTTTACCCAAGGAAGGAAACGAGTGTACCTAAAAAACCGATTACCGCCAAGACTACACCGATAATAATGACCATTTTACTTAGTTTCCCTTTACCTTTTCTATTTAGGAGAATTCCATTGGATATCGTGACTAATGATAAAGTTAATAGAATAATCAACATTGTCTTAGACATAAGTTTCTTCCCTTCAATGAAAATGTTCGTTAATTAGATTTTCCTAGATAAGATGATTAAAATCGATCCCGTTGAACCAGCTACATTAATAGGGGATGTAGATATGACTTCCCAGTCTTCATCTCCCAATTCGTTCAGTTTCTTCTCGAAATTTTCATCTTTAACCCTTACTTCTATTTTCTTATATTCTACTTTCACCAGTTTACCTCCCTAATAATTTTATTTCACAACCAATAACAGTCAATTCTCATATCATATATTACAGTTCTTTCTTCTCCTTAATTGAATTTTATCAAACTAAAATTGCTAATGTAATTAATGTTTTCCTCATATTTCTTTGAGTTAATCCACATTTTCGTTAAGGCTAATTATGATAGAAAGTCAAATTATTACCATGTAAGATTGTTCTTAGGATAAAGCGGACACAATCAGAAGTTATTACAGACGATAGCCTATGTGGAAGGAAGAGCTAGATGGAGTCAAAAATAATATCAAAGAAGAAGTCTATTGTTATAGCTATAGCCGGTCTAATTTTGTGCCTTTTCGTTGGAGTTAACATTTATCTCCTGAATAAAAAGGAAACAAAAACTACCTTTAACGTTAAGGCCTATACGATTATAAAGAAAAATCTCACGGATACTATTGTGGTGCAGGGACAAGTATCCCCCACAAGTGAGGAAAATATATATTTCGATCCCTCAAAAGGAGAAATTGAAAAAATATATATTAAAGTGGGACAGACCGTTAAGAAAGGTGAAAACCTATACAAAGTCTCCAATAAGGATCTTGATACACAGGAAAAGCAGGGAATAATATCTCGTGATAAAGCATTGGTACAGATCAACTACTACAAAGATCGGATGACTAATTTAAAAATCAAAATGAATAAAGAGAAAACAAGAAGTCCCCTTGTAAATATGGACTCTTTAGATGAACAATTAAAAGAGTTCGAATATCAACAAAAACTTGCTACTCTCGATTATCAGGTAAGCAAGGAAACGATCGAGTCTATTAAAAAGAAACAAGAGGATTTATATATAAAGAGCAGCATGGATGGGACCGTAACACATATTGAGAAAGACCCACGAAGCAATCCAAACATGCCATTCATCAATATAATAGACCATTCATCCAACATAGAGGGATTTTTAACAGAATTTGAAGTAGTGCATGTGAAACAAGGACAGCACGTCGAGTTACGTGCGAAAGCGATAGCAAATCGAAAATGGACTGGAAAGATTTCATCGGTTTATGATACGCCTGTTCATTCTGACGTTATGTCCTCCAATAATCAACAAAGCAGCATATCCAAATATCCCTTTACCATTACGCTAACAGAAAAGGATTCTACTTTGAAAAACGGCCTTCATATGGAGGCAGAGATTGACATTAAATCCATAAACAATGCGATAGTAATACCAAATACTTCAGTTCTCGAAGGAAAGAATCAAAAAGATTTGGTTATTATTTCAGAAAACAATCACTTCAAGGTTAAGAAAATAAAAACAGGATATAGGAACAGCGAATACACTGAAGTCATTAAGGGATTACAGTTAGGACAAAGAGTGATTATTACTCCCTCAGAAAAATTGATCCAAAAAGTGGGTGCCTACAATGATTAAATTGGTAAACACGACAAAGATTCACCAAACTGGTGAATCCCAACTTATAGCTCTCAACAAGATTAACTTAAAAATCAATAATGGTGAGTTCATCGCCATTATGGGTCCATCCGGATCCGGCAAATCTAGTCTTATGAATATCATAGGTTTCTTGGACAGGCAGTTTTCGGGGAGTTATTTCTTAAATGATATTCTTTTATCAATGAAGGATGAGAATGAATTATCCTTCCTTAGAAATGAATATATTGGATTTGTTTTTCAAAATTTCCAACTTCTGCCAAGATTAACAGCCCAGTCAAATGTAGAATTGCCTCTAATCTATTCAGGAGTTAAAAAAACAGAAAGAATGGGGCGTGTAAAATTGGCACTAGAAAAGGTGGGTCTAGCGGATAAACTTAACCACTATCCAAGCCAGCTGTCCGGTGGTCAAAAACAAAGGGTGGCAATCGCAAGAGCTATGATTAATCAACCTAAATTACTATTAGCTGATGAACCAACAGGAGCTTTAGATTCAGTTTCAGGTCAACAAATTATGGGATTGTTTCAAAAGCTAAATGAAGAAGGAACGACCATTATTTTGGTAACGCACGATTCTAAAATTGCATTATATGCAAATCGTGTCATCTCCATTAAGGATGGAAGTATTGTGGAAGATCGGTGGATAGGAAAGTGAATATATTGGATAGTATACAAATTTCAATAGACTCCCTCATGTCCCACAAGCTCAAATCTTTGTTGACTATGCTAGGTATTATTATCGGTGTAGCTTCTGTTATTACTGTAGTTTCAATTGGTCAAGGTGGAGAGGCAAAGTTAAAAAACCAATTCTCTGGCTTAGGAAATAATTCACTAGATATTTACTATGAACCAGGAAAGAATGAGATTAAGAACTCTACTGCAACAGTCGAACTCTTCACGGCTGAAGATGTGTACGAACTTAGCAAAATTTCAGAAATAAAAAAGGTCATCTCTTCTAATGACAACGTGTCCAAAATATTCTTCAATGAAAAGGCACAAGATGGCCGAGTCATTAGTTATACAGATGGTTATTATGATATTACCCCAGTAGAACTGATAGAAGGTAGACTAATAGATCATTCTGACTTACAAGAGGGTCGCAAAGTGGCGGTCATCACGAAAGAGTTAAAAGAACGATTATTCCATGACAAAGACCCCATTAATGAAATCATCGAGGTAGAGGGAACTCCTTTACAAATTATTGGCGTGTATAAAGATAAAACATCTACTATTATTGACTATGAAAAAAGAAAGATTCTAGTTCCTATGAGTATTTGGCCTTTTTTATATGGGAATGATAAAATTCAAATGATTTCAATACAAGCAAAGAGTGCAGATACACTGAACACCGCTGGTAAAAACGCTGTTGATTTCCTAAACCATTCTAAAGATGTGGAAGGGAAATACAAAGTTCTTAATATAAAAATGATCTCAAAAAATGCATCCACCATTACTGACATCATGACAGCAGTAATAAGTGCGATAGCAGGAATTTCTCTACTTGTAGGTGGAATTGGTGTGATGAATATCATGCTCGTATCTGTTACAGAAAGAACTAGAGAAATAGGGATACGAAAATCTATTGGGGCAACACCCAATAAGATCTTGCTTCAAATATTGATCGAATCCGTCATTCTCACCATCCTTGGCGGGGTTATCGGTATCGTTTTTGGAATTGGCAATGCCTATATTATTTCCTATTTCACAAACTTTCCTTCTATCATTTCACTTCCTGTTATCTTCGGAGGTTTAGCATTTTCGGTAATCATTGGGGTTGTTTTTGGAATCCTTCCTGCAAATAAAGCAGCAAGACTGGATCCAATTGAAGCTCTTAGATTTGAATAAATCGGTATCACTCCATATCCCCAAATAAACTCCCAATGTAGAAGGTGTAAACTTTGTTTAGTTTCCATAACCAAACAAGTCTTCTGCAAAGGAGTTTTCTTTTCGTTTACTCCAGTTTTTCCATACTGCACTTAATCGTCCAAATGTGTAGCAAAAAAGCCAACTATATGAACTGAGCCCCTACTTTCCAGAGGCTTTCTACCTAGTTACCAATTCTTTTGAAGAAATATCTAAAAAAAATTTTTTCCTAGATAAGTCCTATCAACCCCATTGTTAATTTTCATCCTTTTTGTAAATAAAGAATCTCAAATAGGTTTCTTTTTATTCTTGTTTAACTAGTAAATACGCTAATTAATTACCATATTATTACTATAACCTAGTTGTCTAGTTTACAAAATACTTTCTAGTTTTTTTATTGTTTCATAGGATAATTAATTCTTATTTTGATCATAATAAATACTAAATGAAAGGAGGACAAATATTTTGCGAACATCTAAAGCAGTTCCAAAAACAAAAATTGGCTGGTTCCTAAAAGAACAAAGGGAACTACTTAATTTCACCCAAGCAGAGCTGGCAGCAAAGCTAGGCATACAACCAAAAACGTATAATGGATATGAAGTAGGAGGGAAAACTCTCTCAAAAAAATCTCTTGATATGGTGGCAAATTTTTATAAAGTAGAAAATACATTTTTATTACCGCTAAATCAAAAAGAAGAAAAATTAGTAGAAAAGCAGAGGAAGATTAAAGAAAAGAGGAAAAACACAAACACTAATCATCACTCCCCGGATACATCTAATATAAGGAAGGAAAGCTTAACCCATAATAAACCTGAAACTCTAATAAAAACAAAAAATATAGAATCGTCTAAAGATGAGTGTTTTAAAATACTTTCTCTTGCTGATCTAATTGATCAATTGAAAACTATTAAAGACAAATGGAATACTACAGGTAAACCGATGTTAACGCAACAGAACATTGGGAATTTAATACTTATTGTAAAGAACTACGAAGTTGTTGTCGAAATTGACCACAATTTTATTATGCTTGCTTTTATTAATGAAAACGAATTTATTTCTAAAATGTTACAGGAATATTTAGGTGATCCATTCCTAAATATTCCTCGAATTGAGTCACAAAACTCCAATAGAATAAATGCTGGTTATTCTATTTGGGTCAATAATAATTTTTCAAACACTTATAAACTTAACATTCTATTTTCAAAAAAACCTGAAACCCTCCTAACTATCTTCCAAGATGATGCCTTAACACAATTATTTTTATTAAATATGATAAATACCTAAAATATGAGAATTTATTCTCATATTTTTTGTTTTTTTAATTGTATAAAGAGAGATTCTATTTTCTATTTGTCATATATAGCATATTTAATAACTAATTCATCATAGGTCTCTAGTTAAATGAAAATATATGTCTATATAGATAGAGTAGACAAATTCCATAGCATTTATACGTAAAACCTATATTTTAAGCACAAATGATTTTTAAATAATAGAAAAGTGAGTTAACTTCACTGGAAATCTGTACTAATAAGTAATTACAAGATTAATTTAGTGGTATGTAATTATTTAATTTAGGAGGAACAAAAGCCACCTAATTTACCCTCTTTATCAAGTAGTAATTTTCCGCTCAGAGGTCCCCTGTCACATGTAGCAAGATAACAGCTCTAAGTACTGAAGTTCTAAAATCCAGCTGGCTTACTTTTCACTTACGTAATCAATATATTTCAAAAATCAGAGCAAAAATAGTCTATATTATATTGATCTTGTCAAAAATAGTCTTGAAATGGAGGTGATAAAAGTGGAGCTAGCAAAAACAATAAGTATTGAGGTGAATAACAATTTGGGAATTCAATCCCCTAATGCCTTGCCAAATAAACTAAAACAATTAAGACGGGAAAGCAATTTAACTATTCAAACGTTGGCCGAACAACTAAAAGTTTCCCATGCGTTTATTCACTTTTTAGAATCAGGCAAGCGCGGTGCATCTGATGAAACACTTAAAAGGTATGCAGACTTCTTTGGCTGTCATTTTGAAGAGTTGAAGGAATTGCAGAAAGTTACAATAATTGTTGCTGAGGAAAGAGACAACTCAAATATAAAGTTCCCAACCGAACTTGTTGATTTCACATCACTTTTAATGCAATTTAATAAAGAATTCAGAAGTAGTTACATCAATGAGCAAATCGAAAACCTACGTGATCGATTTTACAAATCAATGCCTAGTTTTGATTTAGGGGAAGTAAAAAAATTAATAAAGAAAATTAAGGAAGCCTGGTTTTCATTTAAATCAGAAGTAACTATATTCGATGAAAAGAAACTAGTAGGGACACTACAAGTTCCTGAAAATCAAATATACTTTTCCCTAATTATAGCTGAGAAGTCTTGTACCTTGCTTCTACTATATGAGGATCATCGATATGTTGATTTATTTAAGACATGGCTAGGGGAAGAAAACATTTCATTAATTGATATGGCTCAGATTTCTCATCTTAATGAAGAACAAAAAGTTAAAAAATACCTCTGGTTCAGTACTGCACTATCAATCAAAGACCAGTTACTTTACTTAATTGAAAATGAATATGTACTTGAAAGAGTGAATTGCAGAGATCCTCAATTAATTCGTTCCATTAAATATTATCTGGAACAAACCACTGAAGTAGAAGACGCAATATAACAACATGGGGTGAACATATGACTTTACAACGAAATTTTGATTTAGGGTTGTACAAGAAGAAATTTCTACGTCATCTTCGAAGAAAAAATTATTCTTTAGAAACATTGGTGGGATATGAAAAAGATCTAGATAAATTTAGTCTCTTTTTAATTGAAATTTATCAGGGAGTAATTTTAGTTGAGGAAATAACAAAAAATGATATTTTGGATTACATGGATTTTTTAAAAGATAAGGAAGGTTATAAAATTAATTCTATTTCTAGACATTTATCCACTTTAAAATCATTTTTTAAATTTTTGACACAGGAATTGGATTTTACTGAGAACCCAGCAATGAAGGTCAAAACGCCTAAGAGTTATACACCTTTACCACAAATCCTTAGCTTTAAAGAGGTCCAATTATTATTAAACGAGACTAAAAAATACTCATCTTTTTACCATGTCCTTTTTAGTTTCATTTACTATACTGGTACAAGAATTACGCCAGCAAGAACCTTATTAGTGGAAAATGTTAATGTAGCTGAAAAAAAGGTGTACTTTCCCTATATAAAAGGAGGAAAAGACTTACATCTTCCATTACATCCGATATTAGCAGACCTACTTGAAGCACATTTAGAAAAAATTAGACATAATGGCTCTAATTATGTTTTTGAATCACCTAAATTACAAAACCGCCCTATTAGTGCAGGCGATGTTAGGATTAACCTTAGGAAAATGTCTAAAATTTGTGGAATTACTAAACGGGTAACTCCCCACATCTTAAGGCATTCAGTTGCAACCCATTTAACCTTATTAGGTGTAGACCAAGCATTTATTGCTGCCATATTGGGCCATGTTGACCTACGCTCAACTAGTCGTTATCAGCATTTAGTTGTAGATAATTTAAGACCTGCATTGGAGAAACTACATTGAATCAACATATGGCTCAGTTACTTAAATTTATCCTTATCGTGATTTTGATGGAAGAAGAAAAAATTCCTTTTGAGGATATTTTAAGTTTGAAATGGAGTGCGATCCAGTTCAAAGAATCATCCCTAAAGATCTTTACCCATTACCATCAATACGATATTAAGAATGAAAAATTACTTCTTTTCTTCAAGATGCTTTACGAAGTAGGTCATTGTTATTCAGATCAATTTATTTTCTTAAATTAGTTCACCACATTTGTGGTGAACTTTTTCTTTTTCCTCTATATTATTAGCATATTCTTCCTTAAACATACTTCTTATTCTGTCTTAAATCACATTCTTATCTTTTTAATTAGAGAATAAGGATAAGATTAAGACAATGTCTCTTCTTAATATAGGATTTCATGACTCTTTTAGAAGAAAATCTATTTAGAATAGAAAAAATATAAGATAAAAAAATGAGAAGTTCATTATAATCAACTTCTCATTTTTTTATACCTCTAAATGTATTAAACCTTGTAAATTCGGGCAATAATCAATGCTATGGAGGTGATTATGCTGAAAAATGAAAATCAAGATACAAAAAATGAAGATTGGGTTGTCCGTTTTCTCAATCTGCCACCCACAGACCAAATGGACTTTCTTTACCGTTTCTCCCTTGATGAAAAATTAAGAAAGGCAGTTGAGAAACAAGTATTTGGAGAATAAGAAAAACAATCTTCATAAGGGGAAGAAATAAAAATATTCTCTTCTCCTTATTTAATAATTCCCCTTTTGTTTTATTCCAAAAAAGGGATAAGAAAATAATAACGGGTTCCGTTACCTATCACAAAACTTGAAATTGCAATCCAAAATGCAACTATAAATGAACACAAAAACGCACTGCATTTTGCAGTACGTTTTGCCATTTTGATAAACGTTGCGATGAGAAAAGGAGTTGCTCCAGCAACTCTTTTTTGGGGTTTACGCTCGTAATTTCATATTTTTTAAACGGCATTACTTTCCTTTATTGGATAGGCTTTGGTCTAATTTTTCTTCAATTCTTTTTAAACTGTTATTTCTTTTTTTGGTGTTAATTATGAATAATATTATTGCTGTTGGTACTGCAATTATAATAGCAAGGATTATTATAATTAAAATTAATCCTGGTATTCCTATATTGCTGAACATAAATTAAAACACCTCCCTATACATATTTAAACATATTTAGTTTTTTATGGTTGGATTTTTCATGAAATCTTATCAAACTTAAGATAAGCACATCATCAAACTTCTAAACCTTCAACCACTTAAATTTCTGTTTGCAGATTTGTATGCAAAAATGTAGTGTGATTTGTAGCGGTACACTGCCTATTGTACTCCTACATTTTCATATACAAATTCTCCTACAAATTCACTTAGATTTTTAACCAAAATCCCTACAAATCGGCATACAATTTGTAGGTCATTTTGTAGATCATTTTTAATGTTTGCGATAGATAACGGAACCCGTTAAGAAAATAATTTGTCATTAAATTTTTACTTCACACGGTGCGGCAATAGGCCTATGAAAAAAGAAATCAATCGAATATTTCCGAAATTTCCGTAAATATAAATTACAATAATTTTTTTCTTAGTCTATAAAAATGAAATACAAAATGACTTATGAGAAACTCTCATAAGTCATCCATCAAAATGGTTCCTTTATATGGTTTTGGATGATATTTTTCCATCCTCTGTAATTTCAAATTGAATATTATCATTCTTTAATTTCTGATAAAGAAGCCTATATTGAGATTTTTGAATTAGCTCAGAATAATCAACCTTAATTTTCATCTCATTTGAATTATGGAGTATTTTTATTTCAATTTGGATTTGTTCTAATTTTGATTTAAATGCTTTTAAAGTAATTTCTGCCCGTGCAAAGGCTTTTTCTAACTTTTGTTTTTTTTCTAAAGTTCTTTCATAATGGGTTGACACATTACTATAAGAATTTTTTTGGTTTAGATCCATTTCCTTTCCCATTAATAATTCAAATACTTTCTGATGAACCATTTCTATTGGATATTGAATGTTACAAGTATTGCATTTATATATTCCTTTTTTGAGGCCTTTCATTTTTCCACTACAATTACTACATAATAAAATTCCATTGGACAATAAGTAAAAGTTTCTTGTTCTTTTTATTTTTGAATTATTATTTATAATGGAATTAACCCTTTCAAATTGTTCCAAGGAAACCAAATTTTGATGTGGCACAAATGACAACTGTTCATAAGTTATTTTTCCTTCTTCACTTTTCAACTTTTTAAAAATATATCCCGTATAAGTTTTATTTGTTAAAATCCCTGACAGTGACCTTTGATTAATAGTATGTTGAAATACTTCTTTAATAATTTTAACAATTTTTCCTGGGGGGAAACCTTCAATACACTTTTGAAAAATATGCTTTACAATTGGTGAGGATTTTTTATCTTCTATTAGAAATCTTTCTTTATTAAATATGTAGCCAAAAGGGGCATCCCTGAACATATACTTTCCCTGATGCATCTTACTTAACTTAGAGTCGTTTATTCTTTTGTATCGCTGTTTATTTTCCATTTCTGACTGAATACCTATCATAACTGTCTGTAAAGGAGTCATATTTGTACCACACAAGTTTTCTGATACGCTAATAAATTCAACTCCTTTCCTTGAAAACTCCTCCAATGTAATTATAAATTCATACGAATCCCTTGCCAGTCTATCAGAAAATGCTACAATGACCATTTCGATATTATTATCTTTTTCTATTTCTTCTTTTAGCATTACATATTGGAATCTACCTTTTATTTTTGTTCCAGATTTGCATTCATCGATATAGATTTTTTTTAAATATATGTTATTTTTCTCACAGTATTGTTTTATGGAGTATATTTGGTTAGGTATACTGGATTTGGGATTGATCATCCCTGAACTACGACAATATCCAACTGCAATTTTATAATTATTCATTAAAATCATCCTCATTATTAAAAATTTGTTTATGAAAGACGACTTCAATCTTAGAACTCAAGAAATCAACTAGGATTATGAATGGTAGCATCAATAAATAGTCATCATCCAATGGATTTTCATAATTATCCAGGTGCTTTTGGTCATTTTTAAGCAATTTCAACACCTGTTCAATACTCAAATTCTCTTCTTGTAAAGTGCAGTATTCATTAGTATTTATAAGCCTTAATTCCTTGACCATTGATTTGGTAAAATAACCTCCTCTTTCTATTTCTTCTCTTGCCTCTATCAATTCCTGCATTTTACGTTTGTTTTTTACCAGTTTATATTCATACAGTTTTTCTAATTTATTATAATTAATGGAGGTACTTGTTTGTTTCTGAATTAAATTATTAATTTCTTTTTGTAACTTTTCACCAATGGTACAAGCTCTTACTTCTTTTTGGCAACTAGAACAAGATAAATATTCATCTTTCCTAATTAAAGCACCCCCACATTTTTTACATAAACAATAGTTAGGAAGGATAAAGGGATAGTTTTTACACTTTCTTCCTGGCTTTTCAAATTCTAGTCTTTTTAAAATCAATTGATGAATTAATGGATCAATAATAGGCTGGATATTTTCACTTTGAAATAAATATTTCTCCTTCCCTTCAAGAGTTCCATATAGAAAACCACTATAAATTTTATTTACTAGCACATATCGAACAGACTTATAGGACCAACTCTTTTCTAACCTAGTCGCTCCAAACTTTCGGTTCAGCGTTTCTGCAATTCCTCTTAAACTGAAGTTAAATAAGTAGCAATAAAAGATAAATTGAACAATGTGAAGTTCCTGTTGCTTACTTATGTCATCAGTATTTAATTGGGTTGCTGGAACAATTTTCTTTCCATCCTTTGCTAATACATAGCCTAGTGGATACCTTCCATCATACTGTTTTCGATTCAAAATTTTTGCTTTTCTTCCATCAGCAAGCCCACGCATTAACCTTTTCCATTCTTCCTGGGCCATTCCCGTTAGCAGCAAAAAGAACATTTTAAAATTCTCTACATCACTAGAAAAACCCTGAGCTATAAAAACTACTTTTTTTACATGACGCGTAATTTCAAGCATTTGTTCGATATTGTTTACAAGATCACGACCAAATCGATCTACAGAGTACATGAGTAAAACATCAACTTTTCTATGCCTCAAATCATATAGCATTTCTTGTAATTCGGGCCTTTTTGTATTTCTGCCCGTATATCCAACATCATGGTAAGATTTGATAATTTCTATATTATTCAAACGTGCATATCTTTCTATTTCAACTTGTTGATAGTTAATACTATCTTCGATTGATACCCCTTTTACCTTAATGGATTTCCTGGCATAAGAGACCGCAGTTAATTTAGGATAACTATCCATACCTAAACTCCTTTTAGTTTCAATTTCTACTAGTTACAATTCATAAACTATCTTTGTAATAAAATCAGAAACTCACTATTATAAAAATTTATAATAAAAAAATACAAATTCGTCTAAAATTCTCTGTATACTTTTTTAAACTTTGTTAATTTGTTACTAGAAATATAACCTAGTTGAAATTGATTTTTTCAAAATAAAAAAGCATACCTAAGAATTGGAAGGTATGCTTGAAGTATTTGTAGTATTTCATATTTTATTCAGTTTTAATTTGTTTAAATTACTTTGTCTACTCATTCTTTAATTTTTGTTAATTGTTCTGGAATTTTCACATTAAGCTTTGACGAGTGGGACAAGTTACCTATCCCTGATCCATCCAAGTTGAATATCTATTGAGGAATAAAAGAAAAGCCCTGCAGAGATTTCTCTCTACAGAGCTTTACCTTATAAAAGTCTCTCAATTTGGGTTGAGGAACCTGTCCCCGTGCCCCCATTAAGATTAGAATTTAACTAATCTTAAAATTATTTTGTAGATGTAACTACTGTAGAAGAAGATGCGTTACCAGCAGCATCCACTACTTGAGTAGCTCCAGTTACTACTTGAACAGTCACAACATCACTTACATTAGAAATGAAGTTACTTGCATCAGATTTAGCCACTGTGAAGTGAATACCGTCACCAGTATCAACAGGATTCGCTAATGTAACAGTGTTGCCATTAACTTTTACAACTAAATCATCAGTTGCATTTAATGTAGCACCAACAGCCTCACTGAATGTGATATTCAAGCTGTTTAAACCAGTCAATGATGCAGTATAAGTTGGAGCAGTGTTTTCAATAAATGGTAAAACTTGGTTGTAAGCTGTGATAGCTTTGCCGGTAGTATCTACAACATTATTTACAGTAAATTGATAATTTGTTGTATATGGAAGTACTCCACTAGCTAAAGTTAATCTTACATGTTGATTGTCACCAACAAATACAGCATTAGTTGCAATAGTGTGACCATCAATTTGATAGTTACTTAAAGTTAATGCAGAAGAAGTAACTGGTTTACTGTAAGTAACAGTAACTGTATTTGGAGCATTTAAAGTTTGAAGAGCACCAGTTACAGTACCTGTAGCAGCAGCACCTGAAATAGCAAAGCTTACATTAGTATTTGCTAAAGAATTTGGATTTGCAGCTGTATCTTTTACAATGTTTCCGATAGTAGCAGTGTATGTGCCAGCTGGTAAAGCTTGAGCATTGGCAGCAACACCATCATAATCGTCTGCATTGATACCGATAGCATCTGTAACTCCATCATTATTTAGGTCAAGAGCTTTAATATTAGCATTTAAAGCATCTTTAACAGTGATATTATTTTGTACATAACCATTGATATCAACATAACCTAATGTTAATTGTGAACCTACAGTTACATTTACCCCACGGTCAACTGGGAATACAATATAGTTTACTCCGCCAACAGTTTTCAATTGACCAACAGTATTAGTAATTGTTGGTGCTTGAGCTGTGAAAGTTACATAGTTAGTTGACGCAGCGGCCATTGGAAGTCCAGCTAAATCATGGACAGCGCTAACTGTAATAGTATGAAGGCCTGCAGTTAAATTGGTAGGAACACCAGCAACAAGATTTAATGCAGCAACATTTAATGTAAATGTTTTACCATCAGTTGTAGAAACATTTGCTGCTGATGTAGTAACAGGAGCTCCTCCATCAAGTGATACTTGGAAGTAATCTTTTAGACCAGCAGTTGCTTCTTTGATTGGCTCAGAGAATACTACTTTTGCTTGTGATAAGTTTAATGATGTTACACTTGCAACTGTTGGTGCAGTTGTATCATTAACAGTTGAGAAATTTGTTGAATATGGATTTGGTGTTAATAGATTATTTGCATAATCAGCAACTCCATACATGTCTAATTTGAAGCTTGCACCTCTTGTTAATCCACTAACATCAATTGTTACAAATGTGTTTCCAGTTGCTGCATCAGTACCTACTGCAAAGTTACCAACTACAGGAGTAACATCTGCATTTGTGCTGCTATAAATCTTAGTAGCTGCAGCAGCAGTTGCTGCAGATAAGTTTACTGGCTCACTGAATAATACTTTAAGAGTATTAGCATCAACCATTGATGCACTAGCTACAGAAGGTCTAACTGCATCAGATAAAGAAACAACGTTTTGGTAATCTGCTGATTGTTGTTTTCCATCAACAGTTAAGACATTTTTAGAAACTGATACAACATAATTTGTTGCAGTATTGGTTAAGCTGTCTCCAGCACCAAAAGTTAAGATAACTGATTTTCCATCAGCTTGAAGAGTTGGAGTAAATCCTAGTGCTGCACCGCCAACTAGAGTTACTGCATAGTTAGCAGGATTTTGAGCAGTTGTAGCATCTACTGCCTTGTTAAAAGTAACTTTAACTTCTTTAGCGTTAATCGCACTTACACTCACAACTGCAGGAGTTTGAGTAGCTTCATAAGCAGCAACTGCAGCAGTAGCTTTAGTTGTTAGATCAGCTTTGAATGTTTCAGTTACTTTTGGTAAGTTTAGGTTGATTTGATCAACAGCAGCTTTAGCTACATCTAATTTACCAGCAGCAATTGCATCTGTAACTGCTTTAACTTTCACAGCAACAGTAACGTCATATTTCATTGTTTCTTTAAGAGCTTGAGCATCAGCTTTGTAAGATGATTTAAGAAGGTCGCGAGTTGTTTGACCATATACGCGGTCTAAAATTACTGTTCTTTTGTTTAATTGGTAAGAAATTTCGTTGTAATACTTTTGAACGTCAACTAGATTCTTAGCATCTATTGCAACTTTTAGAGCATCCTTGTTAGCTACAAGGTTTTTAACTGCATAGTTGTAAGCATCTACGTATGTAACTACACGCTTAGTGATGTATGTGTTGTAGTTATCATCTAGCTTAGCAAGGTTTGCATCTTTTTGTGCTCCGCCAGCTTTAACAACAAGAGCTTTTGCGCTTGTGTAAGCAACTTTTGCAGCATTTAATTCTTTGTAAACTGAGTTGATGTCAGCAAATTGACCATTAGCAGTTACATCACTGTAAGTGTGGTAAGCAACTTGCATTTGCTTTACAGCGTTATCCACTGTAGTTGTAACGTTGCTAGCAGCGTTTGATTGTAGAGGTGCAGCTGCAACGAATGCAGAAGCAGCGACTGCAGAAGCAGCAGCTATTTTAATAGCTTTCTTTTTCATAAGTTTGAATTTCCCCTTTCGTATTTAAAATAGTCCAATGTACTGGTTAAAAAACTAGAAACATTGTCTATCAAACTTAACAATTATTATACTAAAGCATTATGGAAATATCAACCTATATATCCATGACATACTAAACTTTAGTAGAATTGTGCAAAAGTGGTTGATAACAGTCAAGTTACCACCCATTCCCGCAATTCCTATAATAATACATAATAGGTGGGAATACTAGTTTTAATTACATTTATTTGGGTTTTTACTATGAATATTATAAATAATTAAAATACTCCCCTTTTTATAAGCGAACTCTATAACTATATGCTTACCTTTAAGATATATTCCTATTTTCTTTAAGCCTTAAAAATAAAAAAAACACATCCAAAATGAATAGTGGATGTGCCTTATCTTCATATTTAATTAGTTCGCTGGAGCTGCGACTACATCAATTAAAATAGAGTAGTCCATATCGTTATATGTGACGGTTAGCTTCGCTTTACCAGCTGCTACTGGAGTGATCTTACCCGTTTCATCTATTGTAAAGACCTGTGAGTTTGAAGAAGTAAACGTTACCCCTTTGAAATCTTCAAGCTTAAGTGTTTCGCCTGGCTCGTCACCAATTATATCGTAGTTTTGATCAGAGGCCTCGGTTGGAACAAATTGATAAGACTGTCCTACAACAGCCTGTGTTGCATCCTTACCAGCTTCGTCCACTAATTTCCCTTTATCGATACTGAAATACGGTAGACCTTCAACAATGGTGAATTCTTTTTCAGCTACCACTTCATTTGTTGCAGTTTTGATTAACTGAATTTTATCAGTTCCTACCTCAGAAAGTCCTTTTTCTGCATAGGCATCTTTAAAGCTACCATCACCGTTAAAGTAACCTTTATCATCTTTAATAGTATAGCCAGCTGCGAATGCATCAGCATAGATTTCTTCGCCTTCTTTATTGAAATAAGAGAATGCATCGAAAGCGTTCAAGTCGTTTTGTCCTGTTGTAAAAGTATAATCATCTGCAGGAACGATTGTGCTGATGTCCTCGTCCATATATGGCGAAAGTGTGTCAACAAAATAATTTGAAAGTGCTTCGATGAGTGTTTCGCTATCTATTTTTTCAAACCAATCTGCAATATTGTTTCCGTATTTATCCGCAAGATCTGTGTCGTCTTTTTCGAGAGCATCTGCCAATCGGTTTATTTCTATATAAATACTAACAGGATAGAGTGCTTCTTGTTTAAGTTCTTCTGCAGGCTGTTTATACGTTGTAAGGAAGGTCTCACGAGTTGATTTGCCGTAAACCTTATAAAGGTAGGCTGCTTGTTTTTTCATTTCATAGGATAGCTTGTTGTAAGCTACTGTCATTTCTTCAAGATCCCCGTTTGAAAGATGGTCCTCCAATGTTGCTTGAAGTCCAGATAGCTTTTTACCGGAGCTGATCGCATCGATATATACGGCTGTGCGGTCAATCCAAAGCTTTACCGAATCTAAACGAGCATTCAACCGATCTCTATCTTTTTTAGATAGCTTACCAACAGCTGTTTTTGCTGCTGTATAATCTTTTTTGGCTTTGTTGTATTCGGTCCATGGCTGCGTTTTCGCGTTAGCTTTGTAATCTACCGAAATGGCACGCTGTAAAGTTACTTTATTTTGTTCTGCCTTTACTACTAAACTCTCTGTAGTTGATGCTGCATCAGCCTGATGTGGGTTAACGGCCACAACAGCTGATAGAGCCACTGTTGAAAGAGCAGTGAAGCTTACTACTTTTTTCATTTTTTTATTCAAGAGATTTACCACCCTTTTTTATACTTTTATTCATTCTATATCTAATTTCAAACTAGGAATATAGTAACTTATTTTTTAAAGATATTCATTGTGAAAAAATTGGAAATTGATGAATGAAAAGTGTAAGCACCAAGGAAAAGGAACACGACTAAAAGGCGCTAAGTCCTGCAAAAGTGCCAAAACTTGTACGAACTTATACTTCGGAGAGAGACCTAGCATTCTTTGATTCATTTGCAGGTCCAAATCGATCTTGAGGGGGCTGGGCGCCAGCGCTAGCCAATTCTCAAAAATCAAAAAAATCCGATACTAAAAAAAAATAGCCTCTTTTAAGCTATTTCATTTAATATTTGCTAATTCAGAATAAACTCGGCTATCAGGCCTTTGTAATTGGATAGTAAGAAGAATTGAATATGACCAATTTTTGCAGATTCTTATATATCAGCCTGATTGAATTAATTCATTCCAATTCTCTTGTTTATAGCAAATATATATTCATAGAAAGAATACAATAGAAACTTTCATCATTCTTATGAACTTCATTAGTATCTTTTTTCCAAATTAGTTCAAACTTCTAGCACCGGCATTGGTTTTGAAAGCAAGTATCCTTGACAGAAATGCACACCCAAGTATTGAGCCATCTGTAAATCCAGACTTGTTTCTATTCCTTCTATTACTAAGCTTGTTTTTGTATCTTCGAAAAAATTCAGAAGAAGTTGAATCATTTTTTGTTTTTTTGGTGTAGTCGCTAGATCAATTGAAAAATAGCGATCAAGTTTAATAAAATCCAGGTCAAGTTCAATGATCAAATTTAATGATGACCACCCTTTACCGACATCATCGACGGCAATTTTATAGCCAAGTTTTTTTAAAAAATGAATTCTTTCTTTTAATAATTTTTCACTACTCGCTTTTTCTGACTCGCTGATTTCAAAAACAACATTTTTACAAGATTCAGGGAACTGCTCTACAAGGTGGGCAACAAAGGATGGGAATTGAGTATGAAGGATCGTCGAAGGACAAATATTAATAAATAGCAATCCATCAATTGGTATTGTTTGTTGGGAATAATAGGTCTGAAGGGCCTTATCAATCGATTTTGTATCTAATTCATAAAGCTTTTTCGTTTCTCTTGCCATTTGAAAAATAAATTCTGGATTTCCTTGCTCTGCACGGAATAAAAATTCAGCCCCAATTGCTGACATGTTTTCTATCCGATACAAATATTGATAACTATGTGTAAATTCATCCTTTTCAATCAGTCCTTGGATCATGTTAAATTTACCTTTTCCTCTCTTAAAACCTACCTGAATTTGGCTAGATCCAGCTTCAACTGGTCGGAGATTAAAATTTTATTTATTCCATTCTTCCAATTAATCGGTTGTATTTTCCAAGTAAATTTTATTCAAATGTGTAAACGATTACAAACATTACTATCTATATTAACATGTTTAAATATTTAAAATATGATTTATTTCACATACAATATTATTCTAATAATTTAAAATATTAAGAAACTAGAAACTAGGTGAAGGAATAATGGAATTTGGAATGGATTTTCTATTTGAATCATTAACTACGAATAATGTGGACTGTGTTTTCGGATGTGATGCGGAGGCATTTTTACCAGAAAGCTGTATATCTGAAGTCCGTTATGTCCAATTAACGCATGAACAATCTGCTGTCCATGCAGCCGATGGATATGCTCGTGCAACAGGGCAGCCAGGAGTAGTCCTGTTATCTTCTGCATCAGGAGTCACCAATGCAGTTACAGGAATTGCGACTGCAAGTAGCGATTCTGTCCCATTGGTTATTTTTGCAGGGGCATTGGTGGATAAACCTTTAAATGAAACTGTTCAAGCGGTTGATATTTCAGGTATCACCATGCCAATCACAAAGCATATTTTTAAAATAAACAAGCAGTCAGGCCTTGCTACTGTAGTCCAGCAAGCTATTTCGATTGCGGTAAATGGTAGACCAGGCCCTGTTTTGATTGAAGTTACAGCAGAAGCTATTCCGTCAGATAACTTTATTCCAGATCAAATGACTATTTCAGAAAATAATAAAACAAAAAATCTGCAAAAGTCAATTGAATTGGCAGCAAAATACCTTGAAGCTGCCCGAAAACCAGTCTTTTTCATAGGCGGAGGTGCCGTTATTTCAGGCGCAACCCAGATTCTAACAGAAATCGCACACAAAACCCGGATTCCCGTGGTGAGCTCCCTTTTGGGGATTGGGGCTATTGACGCAACTGATCCCCTCTACTTAGGAATGCTCGGGATGCATGGTACATATGCCGCAAACAAAGCCGTTCACCATAGCGATCTACTTATTTGTATCGGAGTCCGTTTCAGTGACCGTGCTACTGGAAAAATTAGCGGTTTTTCGCCAAAATCGAAAAAAATTCATGTCGATATTGATCCTTCTGAAATCAATAAAATTATCCCTGTCGATTTACCGATTGTCAGTGATGCAACCGAATTTCTTACTAGTCTAAAAGATCAATTGAACTACGGACGAATTAGAGGCAACACAGAAATTTGGGTAAATGAATCAACCGAATGGAAACGAACAGTTCCTCTCTTTGATAAGTCGAACAGTCTCTTAAGTCCGCATCGGGTGATCCGGATGCTTAACGAGTATTCCAACGAAGAAGCAATTGTGGTGACGGATGTTGGGCAGCACCAAATGTGGACAGCACACAATTATAAATTTACCAAACCACGGACACTCGTTACTTCCGGTGGATTGGGTACGATGGGCTATGGTCTACCAGCAGCCATTGGGGTCGCAGCCGCAAACATAACAAAACAAGTGATTTGTATTTCTGGCGATGGCAGTTTCCAAATGAATCTGCGCGAACTGATGACCGCAGTAAAATACCAGCTTCCCATTAAAATTGCGATCATGAATAATGGCTATCTTGGCATGGTTCGCCAGTGGCAAGAACTGTTCTATGATGGTCGCTATTCCGCGGTTAAAATGACTTCGCCGGATTTTGTGAAGCTTGCTCAGGCCTATGGTGCGGCAGGATACAAGGCTCGGTCTGAAGAAGAGGCGCAACAGGTGATTAGTGAAGCGTTTAGACAATCTGGGCCTGTTGTCATGGAGTTTGATGTGGTAGAGGAGGAAAATGTTTATCCAATGGTTCCCCCTAATCATAGTAATGATCAGGTAATTTTATCGCGGCAGTAACATTTAACAAATTATAATTACCTGAGCCAGTCTGTTGACTGGCTTTTTAGCTGTTATAGTGGGGATTCATTAGCTTTATTTTGCTGTACTTCGTCGTTTTTTCATAAAATAAACAATCAATAAAGCAAGTATCGCCCCGATGGAATCGAGCATTACATCCTTATACGAAGATTCTCTTCCAGGCATAAATGATTGATGATACTCATCCGTTATCGCATAAACAACCGTCAGAAACCATGAAAGGATGTAGGCAAATCGGAATTTTCCCAGCGATTTGAAGAACAAGACAGCAAGTATCCCAAAAACGGTTAAATGTGTGGCCTTTCTTACGATTAGATTCAATAATTTTAAATCCACATGACTTGTGGAAATTGTTTTATGAATAGCTGCCTCTGTATTTTCTCCCTTGAAGTAAGGTAGTTGTGTACAGATAAAAATCATGGCTAGCCACAGTATTAAGGTGATTATCCATTTTTTCTTCCCCATTGTGGCCCTCCCTTTCCCATCCATCTAAAGTTACAATGAACATTTTCCATTATATCATCAAGAAGCTACGTTCAAATGAAAATAAAAAAGGCAGAAAATATGACCTTAGCCCTTCAAGGTTTGCTTCACTATCTTTCAAAGGCTTTGCCGTTTCGTGCGATTTATGTGTTATAAAATTAGTATATTAGTTCATAATTAATATATAGTAAAAATTTACCTATACACTCTGTGAAATATTAAAATTTTAGGAGATAAAATAATGGAGCCATATCGTATTCCTGTAATGGGGAATTCCTTCAAAAAGAATCGAAAGTTCCTACTGAAAATTGCCCTTATTTTATTATGGGGACTGTTTTTATCCTTAAATACGTGGACTGTAAGCTTAGAACATCTTATAGCATTCCAATCTGCTAGTTTTAAGTGGGTATGGTCTCCCAATTTTTTATCATTCTTTTATTTTTATGATTTTACATTGATTCATCCAGATTTTCTTCTGGTGAAACTTGGACATTTTATGGGCTTTGCAATCATGGATCTTCTTGTTTTCAATCTTTTTAAAAGACATAAAATTTCAATCAGCATATCGATTACCTATGCATTTCTAACTGAGTTTTTACAGCTTTTTTTTGGCAGAGATGGCCGGCTATATGATCTTGGAATAGATTCATTAGGGGTTCTATCCATTTATTTTTTTATTCAATTATTTAAATTAACAGGCAAACAGTAAAGGAAGTTTCATCAATTTTTTCAATTTAAATGCAAGGTCTTGACATAATGAATCCCAATAGTGCCAACATTTCAGCCCAGTTCAATCAAACGTTTGATTGAATTTTAAATTTCGACACACTATGACTCGGATCTCACTTGAGGAACTAAATTCCTGCGTTTTTCGATTAAAAAAAGAGTAACCATCCATCCATGAAGGAAAAGGGCGGTTACTTCTTTTAGGTCAGTGGAATTATTTATTTAATGAGGATTTCCATTGAAGTTGGATTAAGAAGGAGAAAACGACGAAGAGATTCTAGTTTTTTTAAGCAAATCCAAGTGTTTTTTGGACCCTTAGGATACTCCTCCTATTATTCCAGCTTTCTTCTTTTAAAATTTCGATGCTGTCTTCATGGTTTTTTATCTGTGCTTTGATTTCACCAAATTCCTTTGCATTTTGGAGTCTCATCTCACTAAATTCTGCCTTTAATGATTCTTGACCATTTCTTAAGGCACCTAGAATTAAACTATGATCATCGAGCTTTTCATTCATTTGCTGAAGTAATGTCAAAATTTGCTTTTCCAATTCATTCACCTCCTACTCTACTTTTTTATTATATCACCTAAAATCTAGATTGCCTATTTCGAATTTCCAATTAATAACCAATAGGTGACAGGCACCATCCAGATACTGGATGGTGCCTGTCACCTATTAAATGTTAAACTGGGAATACACATAAACCTTTTTGGAGGACTTTCATCTATGAAATTAGTAAAAATTTTGGTTCTCACTTTAATAATCCTTTTTACTATAAATCCTACCTTTACTACTGAATCTGAAATGCTACAAAATGCAAAAAGTGAAGCGACTCCTAAAACCATCTCCCATTCTAAAACCGTACCGGATCTTCGAGAAAATACATTTAGTAAAATTGGTCCGCAAATTGTCAATACAAACGCGATTACAGCTGCTGCAGGGAACACGGAAAACGGAACAGCCCTTATGTATGTTATTTTACAAGGTGAACCAGCGAAGCTTGCAGTCATTGATTTAGCGACAAATCAGCTCGTTGATGAACAACCCCTCAAAGACTCCTCGATCGCCTGGGCTATTGCGGTTGATTCAAAGGGGATGGTTTGGATTGGTGGAACACCTAATGAACAGCTTTATTGCTATAATCCCAATTCTAAAAAAATGAAAAACCTTGGAAAGGCGAGCAACAAAACGAGTACATCTATCCATGATTTGGAGATTACTAAGGATGGGACCGTTTTTGGAAGTTCTTCATATGGGGGTAATGTTTTTAGATATATTGAAGGAAAGGGATTTAAAGACCTAGGGCAGGTATCAGCCGGGAAGAAATTGGCCCGAAGTTTAGCCTATTCCGATGAGAGTAAAACATTGTTTGTTGGTTTAGGTTCAAAGGCAGAACTAATTGCCTGGAATCAAACAGCAAATAAGAAAAAAGCTATTCTTCCAAAAAAATATCAAAATGAAACCTCAATTTATGATTTAGATGAGGAAAAGGGAATTTTATTTGCAAAGCTTGAGCCTAGCAAAAAAATTCTACTATTTAATTCGAAAACATATGCATTTATGGGTGAACTTGATGCAAGTTCACGAGGAGTTTCTCCCATTTCTCCAGACGGAAAAAAAGTCTATTACACAAATCAATATCATTTGGTTGAATATGATGTATCAAGCGCGAAACAAACAATGTTTAATTTTACATTAAAGGGCACCGAAGCAGTCTCACTCGATTTTGTAAACCTTTCTGATGGACCAGCACTTGTAGGGCTGCTAGGCAATACCGGAACCTATTTAATTTATCAATTGAATAGTCAAACTTATACGATTGATAAGCTACCACTCCCACCGCAATATGTTCCTATCTATAATATTGCAAGTGGATTGAAGGGTACAATTTACAGCAGTGGCTTTGTAACTGGACACATGTCTATTTATGACCCAGAATCCGGAACAAATACCGTTCTTCGTAACATCGGGCAAGCAGAGGGAATAACAGCTTTAAATGGTAAAATGTATCTTGGCATTTATCCTGGTGCAACAGTCTACGAGTACAATCCATATGATGGATATGCTGCAGATAGTGTAAAACCACTTTTTAGTATTGGCTATGGTCAGGATCGTACGCTTGCAATGGTCGGTGTTGATAAGTTGAATAAACTCTTTATTGGTACCCATCCGAAAAATGGAGAGGTTGGCGGTGCTTTAGCCATTTATGATACAAAAACAAAAAAATTGGTGGTTAGGAAAAATATCGTTCCGAACCAAAGCATTGCATGCCTCACCTATTCAAATGGATATATTTACGGTGGGACATCTATTTTTAGCGGGAAAAATTTAGAAGGAAAAGCGAATGCTGTTTTCTTCCGACTTAAGGCAGACCAGCCTAATGGAAAGATCGAAATTCTCACTCCCCCAACGAAAAAGCCAAGGCTGATCCATGCTTTACTTCTTGGCCCTGATCAAAGAATTTGGGGATTAAGCGATGGAAACTTATTTGTATATGATGTGAAAAAGAAAAGCATGAAAGTCACCAATATAGTCCCAACCACAAGTGGACGCTTCAAAAATGGCAACCTGTTAAATGGTCAAGATGGTAACATCTACGGATCAATTGAAAAGCATTTATTTAGGGTTAATCCTAAAACCATGAAGGTGGAGATGCTACGAAACAGTGGGGTTGACGATATCGCTACGGACCCAAAGGGGGATATCTATTTTTCGGATAACAGTGATTTGTGGGTGTATAGACCGTAAACTCAAGCACCGGGAGCCCGGTGCTTGAATTTTTTATATATGACCATTTTCTACATTTTTTTTAGTTCGATTATGAATAAAACCTTTTGATATCAATACAAATGGACAATTTAATCAAACGTTTGATTAACCTTATATTTCGGTAAATTCAAAGCGATTTTTCTTTTTATCGACAAATACCCTTTTAAATTTTTCAACAGACGGTAATATTTCTGCTATAAAATAACTAGACAAGTGGCAAGGAAGAGCTAAAGAAGTTCCTAGGGTGGCTGATGAATCGCAATTCGCCACAGCGATAAAAACATGTTAACCTTAGTAACTACAACTATCATCCATTTACTGTCCCACAAGGATTCAATCTGTCCACCAACGGTACAAGACACCATCTATGGTGTCTTGTACTATATTTGGATATAATAAAAGCAGAAAAAAATATATATAAAATGAGGATTATGATGAACAAACCTATCAATGTAAAGAAACAAAAAAGAAATGAACAGGCACGTGAAACTACCTTAGCTGTAACGGAAAAAACTGAATTAATGAAGTTCTTGCTAGAAAAATTAGCAGGCAAAGGGCGCAATCATATCAAGGGAATATTAGCACGTGGACAGGTTTCGGTTGCTGGAAAAAAAACGACACAGTACAACCATCCGTTAGAGGTTGGGCAACAAGTTGTTATCAGCTGGGCTCAAGTAGGGAATGAAGAAAAGTTAGTAGGTTTGAAAATTCTTCATGAGGATCAGGACCTTATCGTGATTAATAAAGAAGCTGGTTTGCTATCGATTGCTTCTGAAAAAGAAAAGAAGGAAACAGCATATCATTTCTTAATGGAACATGTAAGATTGGTCAATCCAAAGAATAGAATATTCGTTGTTCATAGACTTGACCGAGATACTTCAGGAGTCATGATGTACTCGAAAAGCAAGGAAGTACAACAACTCTTACAGAACTCTTGGAAAGAATCTGTTCAGGATCGTAGATATATTGCTCTAGTGGAGGGTGCTGTTCAAAAGCCTGAAGGTACGATTACATCATGGCTAACAGAGAGCAAAACACTCAAAATGTATTCCAATCCAACACCGAATGGTGGGCAAAAAGCAATAACACACTATAAAGTTCTAGAAAAGAACCAGAATTACTCTTTACTAGAGGTCAGACTTGAAACCGGAAAAAAGAATCAAATCCGTGTTCACATGCAGACCTTAGGCCACAGCATTGTTGGCGATAAAAAATATGGCTCAACCCAAAACCCAATTGGTCGTATGGGGCTTCATGCTTTAGAAATTAAATTTACCCACCCAACAACTGGTGCGATCATGCACTTTAAAACGGATATACCGGGGAAGTTTTTGCGAATGGTTAAATAGAAGTTGGTACCTGGCCCAGAATCAGATGCTTGTAGTTGGTGATGGGCTAGGTGTAAAATTTGGCTATCTATTATGGTTGAATTGTTGGTTAATTTGGTCTTATGAATTAAAAAAAACTGATTTCTCTCAAAAAGGCCTTCCTTCTGTCTACTGGGACGTAGAACCTATCCCTGTGTTTCCACGGTTTTAGAAATAAAAAAAGCCCTGCAGACATTTCTCTCCACAGAGCTTTCCTTCCAACATTCTTTTTCTACAGAGACATGGGACCTGCCCCTGTGTCCCTCCTATGATTGCGTTGTTGCTACTGTCGCATTTTCAGCATTCAAATAATATTGTGGTTGAGTATCTTTTATAATTTGTTTTCCACCAAATCCTATTACTTTACCGGTTACCCCATCTTCCCAAATAGTTGGTAAGCCGTAGGCTTCTGTACTATTCACAAAGTTTGCGTTTGTTACTGTAAGTGATGGATCTGCTTGTACTCCGCTACCTTTTCCTACTTCAATTCCACCATATTCATTTCCACTTACATCTATGGTTCCAGTTAGAGTTACTGCTGATCCATTAACTAATAGGCCACCATCTGCTCCTTGTAGTTTTAGATCACTTACAGTTACTCCTGTCGTGCTATAAACTTGAAGTACATAGTTTCCTTGCCAACCAGTAATATCCCCTGTAAATGTAATTGTATTGTTTCCACCATTGATCGTAACCGGACGGCTTACAACTATTTTTTCCGTTGTACTAAAGCTAGCTGTTACATTAATGGTTGTTTTAGTCTCATCAGCTAACGCTGCTTTTAATTCCTCTAAACTTTTTACATTTGCTAATGTGGCTGGATCTACTGAGTGTGTTGCATCTAAATAATATTGTGGTTGAGTACCCTTTGTAATTTGTTTTCCACCAAATCCTATTACT
The DNA here is from genome assembly GCF_030915485.1 of Neobacillus sp. PS3-40. GTDB lineage: Bacteria > Bacillota > Bacilli > Bacillales > Cytobacillaceae > JAUZPL01. Next base: position 2,010,915 of record NZ_CP133266.1, read on the forward strand.
TTACCGGTTACCCCATCTTCCCAAATAGTTGGTAAGCCGTAGGCTTCTGTACTATTCACAAAGTTTGCGTTTGTTACTGTAAGTGATGGATCTGCTTGTACTCCGCTACCTTTTCCTACTTCAATTCCACCATATTCATTTCCACTTACATCCATAGTTCCAGTTAGAGTTACTTCTGAGCCATTAACTAATAGGCCACCATCTGCTCCTTGTAGTTTTAGATCACTTACAGTTACTCCTGTCGTGTTATAAACTTGAAGTACATAGTTTCCTTGCCAACCAGTTATATCCCCTGTAAATGTAATTGTATTGTTTCCACCATTGATCGTAACCGGACGGCTTACAACTATTTTTTCCGTTGTACTAAAGCTAGCTGTTACATTAATGGTTGTTTTTGTCTCATCAGCTAACGCTGCTTTTAATTCCTCTAAACTTTTTACATTTGCTAATGTGGCTGGATCTACTGAGTGTGTTGCATCTAAATAATATTGTGGTTGAGTACCCTTTGTAATTTGTTTTCCACCAAATCCTATTACTTTACCGGTTACCCCATCTTCCCAAATAGTTGGTAAGCCGTAGGCTTCTGTACTATTCACAAAGTTTGCGTTTGTTACTGTAAGTGATGGATCTGCTTGTACTCCGCTACCTTTTCCTACTTCAATTCCACCATATTCATTTCCACTTACATCCATAGTTCCAGTTAGAGTTACTTCTGAGCCATTAACTAATAAGGCACCATCTGCTCCTTGTAGTTTTAGATCACTTACAGTTACTCCTGTCGTGTTATAAACTTGAAGTACATAGTTTCCTTGCCAACCAGTTATATCCCCTGTAAATGTAATTGTATTGTTTCCACCATTGATCGTAACCGGACGGCTTACAACTATTTTTTCCGCTGTACTAAAGCTAGCTGTTACATTAATGGTTGTTTTTGTCTCATCAGCTAACGCTGCTTTTAATTCCTCTAAACTTTTTACATTTGCGATTGCTAATGTGGCTTGATCTACTGAGTGTGTTGCATCTAAATAATATTGTGGTTGAGTACCCTTTATAATTTGTGTTCCATCAAATCCCGTCACTTTACCAGTTACCCCATCTTCCCAAATAGTTGGTAAGCCGTAGGCTTCTGTACTATTCACAAAGCTTGCGCCTGTTACTGTAAGTGATGGATCTGCTTGTACTCCACTACCTTTCCCTACTTCAATTCCACCATATTCATTTCCACTTACATCCATGGTTCCAGTTAGAGTTACTTCTGAGCCATTAACTAATAAGGCACCATCTGCTCCTTGTAGTTTTAGATCGCTTACAGTTACTCCTGTCGTGTTATAAACTTGGAGTACATAGTTTCCTTGCCAGCCAGTAATATCCCCTGTAAATGTAATAGTATTATTTCCACCATTGATCGTAACCGGACGGCTTACAACTATTTTTTCCGCCGTACTAAAGCTAGCTGTTACATTAATGGTTGTTTTTGTCTCATCAGCTAACGCTGCTTTTAATTCCTCTAAACTTTTTACATTTGCGATTGCTAATGTGGCTTGATCTTCTGCAACAGAATAAGTCATTCCATTAGTTAAACCTGTAATCTCTGTACCAGTTAAAGCTTCTGCTGTAGAGTTTTCAGTTCCTAATGTCCCATTGGCCTTTATACCGTATATCTTTCCACCTATCGTAACAACATATCTTTTTCCGGTTATTAAACCAGTAATTTTTTGATTGCCAGCTATTCCTATGGATCCATTTCCTAGAGTGACAGCTATTACTACTGGCTGCCCTCCTCCCCCAGAAGATGGAGGTGTTGTAGGATTATTCGTTGCCGGCGGATTATTTGTTACTACAACCCCAGTAGAAGTTTCAATTTTCCCTTTATTATCCACTGAAACATTCTCTGTTACGCTACTGTCTTTTTTGACTTCTTTGATTTCTGTGTTTTCAGCCACTTTAATTGCAGCATTTGCATTTGTAATGTTGACAACTGTGCTTTTAAAGTCACCGGCTAAGCTAATGTTCTGACCTTTCTTTTCGGCTGAAAGGTTAACAGCTTGTACTTTTGCGCCTGCATCAGCTTGTACTTTTGCTTCTGTTTTTATGTCAAGTTCTTTAACTATTGCATCTTTAGCCACTTTCAAGGAAGATCCTTCTCCTGTGACTGCTACTTTTGATTCTGAGAAGTCACCTTTTAGAGTTACTCCTTCAGATTTTTCTGCTCCTTTCGAAGCAAGTTCAACTGTTCCATAGGCTGCTTTATCTTTAGACTCAAGGCTGATCCCACCAGTTGCTCCTGCCTTTTCAGTGACAACAAGGGATTTAATTCTTGTGCCTTGCTCCGCAATAATGTTTGAACCATTTACGTCGTTTACTCTTAATTCTTCAGCCGTAACATTAGTCTGATGTAAACTGTGATCGGCAACATCATCAACAATAATTGCTCCACCCTTATTATTGACTTTGTTTACTTTTACGTTATCTAAGTAAACGGTACCTGCGCCTGTCGAATCGCCTTTTATAATAATATCGCCATTGATTTCAGCATTAGCAAGTTTGATATGTTGTCCATTCCCCGCCACAATAACGATGGTCTTATCAAATTTTTGTACAGTTTGAGAAGTTCCCCCAAACAAAGTAGGTTTAGTAGAATCCATGGAATCGGATTTTATAACAGTAACAATTTTCTCGTATTTTTCAGCTGAAGCCTTATATGTAGTATCTAAGGTTTGAAATATCTTAGTATTTTTATCTAGTAATTTTTCTTTTAAACCATTTGCAAAAAATTTATCAAGTCTATCAATATTGTAAGCTACTTTTTCAGCATCTTGTTTTTCTATTGCATTATTTAATCGATCCATTTCAATTTTAATGGATACTGGATAAAGAGCAGCTTTTTTTACATCATATGCTTTTTGCTGATAGGCAGCTGTTAAGGCATCTCTAGTGGTTTTACCATATGCTTTATACAGAATTGGAGATCTTTTCGTTATTTCTCGGGATAAATCATGATAAGCAGCTTCCGTTGTGCTGTCAATTACATTTAGTTTTAACTTAGCATCCAACACAGAAGACTTTTCTAAAATCTTCTTCCCTGCTGTCACTGCATCAATGTACTTAACTGAACGATCAAAATATATCTTTACATTTTGGCTCAATCTTGCTTCAAGAACTTCTTTTTCTTTTCCATTAGTTTCTTTTACAGCTTGTTCAGCTGCCTTTAAAGCCGCTTTCGTTTCATTAAACAATGACATATTTGGATAATCAACTGCTTTAGCTGGATTGACTACATTCCGATGTTCATAGGAAACTTCCCACTTTAATGCACCAGCCAATTTCTCGGCCTTTTTTACCAGTTGATCTGCATTTGAACTTGCATCCGCCTGCATTGGGTTAGCTGCTGCAACTACAATTCCAGTGACAGCTGCGGCAGAAGATAAAACCAATAGCTTTGAATATTTTGACTTTTTCGACATAAAACTACCCCTTTTTTTGTATTTTTTTAGATAATCTTGTTAATAATTGGAATATCCAATATCCTTATTCTTTCAAAATATTACAATATAGTCAATAGTTACTTGTTTTTTTCCAAAAAATATATTTTTATATGATATTGGACCTATTTTTCGGAATATTTGCGCCGTTTCATAACTGAATAGTGAGGAATTCTTAAAAAGAAAACACATCCTTGTCCTCATATAGTGATAGATGGCTCGTGAGTTTATCTACATAAATGGGGTATTCAAAACTAATATTGCAAATGAGAAATAAGAAAGTGGAAGTTTAGTGAACGTAATTCTAATGGAGATTAGGCGAATTTAGTAAAAACTATAAACTGAATCTTAAATAGGACATATAACGCTAGTTGTACTTTCACTGAATAAAGAAAAGAAGAATCAGGTGCTTTATCTAATCTGTCTGTCCCCTATACCTCCTCCCGTTCCACGTATTTACAGTATTCAAATAAAGCATTTTCTTCTGGAATTGCAAAGGCGGAAGATAGATCATTGGGTTTCATAAATGGGTATGGTGGTGGGCAGGAAGTTTTATAGTATTGGTAACTGCTGTATGGGTAATCCTCCATTCGTGGTACCATGGGATTTTTTGTATTGATAGGATTTCGATGAATATATTTGCTGACGCGAAGGAGATCGTGTGGATAAAGAACTGGAGAGCTATTGAATCGTTGTTGGAATACATGCCCAACATGCTCATACCTACGATTATAATAATCTGTGTATCTCTTATTAAAAATACTCATGATTTTTGAAATAGATACTTCTTCTGATTTTAGTAGGAAATGATAGTGATTAGTCATGATGCAGAACGCGCAGATTGAAATCGGGGTATCCTCATGAATCATAGTCAGGAGGCGAAAAACTTCTACCATATCAGTACTATCACAAAAGATATTTTGCCTGTTGTTACCTCTTGAATAAATATGGTGGTATGCATACGGAATCCATTGTCTTCTTTTTCTTCCCATCTTCGACTCCTTTCAGATTTCCAAATAGTTTAAAGGTACCCTCATTATACAATATTTGGATGGTGCCTGTCACCAGATAAGGCTTAGCCCTTAATAATTTTTCCCAAAGGCATATCCAATAAACTTCATATACTCATTTAGTAGAAGAACAATTCTTTTATTATTACTAAACCAGCGTCTTTCATCAAAATACCAGTCTTTTGCACCCGAATAGGTGAGTTTGATAGATTCATTTTTAAATTCCCGGTCAAAAATCATTTTCACTCTCCGCATATGATAATTCGATGAAACCACAATCGCAGAATGAATCGGGTAATTCTTAAGAAGGTTTTTTGTGAAGTGGGCATTTTCGTATGTACTATCAGCTCGATTTTCGAGGATGATTAACTTTTCTGGCACCCCCAACTTTATTGCATGATCTTTCATCAATTGGGCAGCCGTTATATCGTTATAAATACTTCCGCCTGAAATAACAAAATAATGACCATACCCTTTATGAAAAAGATAAGCCGCTTTTTCAATCCTCTCCCCGCGATCTCCGCTTAACACAAGGATGGCATCGGACTTAGCAGAATTGTCGTCAATGACCAAGAACTTGCCTAAATTAAAAAACAAACCTGCCAAAACTATCAAAATAAATATACAAAATATTACTCTCTTTTTACTTTTTATCATTTTTTACTCCTAATATTTGGATGGTGCCTGTCACCCTAAGTGGATCAATAACCCCGTTTTGTCATCATGTTGTTTAAAGCGAGGATATTGATAGCAAGCAAGATCATTTATTTCAATGTCCATAATAGTTTTTTCGAGATATGACAGCCCATGTTCGAATGCCAATTTAGCAGAGTATAACCATTCATTTTCAATAACTTGATTACGGTTGGAATGAACCCTCAGACCATCTGATAGGAGCAAGATTTTCTTGACATTAATTAACGGAATTACCCCGCTTTCTAAGAATTCATCGACTTCTTCACTTCCGTCAATAATGCCATAACCTTCTGAAGTGTTCATTTTATTTCGGTTTTGCTGTAAAGTGTCGTGAACTGCTTCTAGAATAGCTTTTGTCGTTTGGTTTATTTCATATAAACCCCATTTATTCGGATCTTCATTTTCCGATACATATTTCCGCCACTCCGTTTGTGCTAAATGAATCCCAAAACTGTCCAACGGAGCGACATGATCATGATTGACCTGGCGAATCTCATTATTTTTATATTGTATAAAAAGTAAGCAGTCCCCAGCTGTAACGTATTTCATTTTTAAACCAGAGAGCGGGAGTTGGATTGCAGCAAGACTACACGAGCTTCGTTTATATTTAGGAATATCCCCGATTTTCTTGATTCCTGCTTCCCCTAATGTCACAACAGCCTTCTCACCAAGGATAACATTCCCTTTTAAAACTCGCTCTAGAAGATTACCATCTTCTCTTAGCATAGCATCACGAATAATATTGGATGCAATGATACCAGACAATCCGCCAACACCAGTTGCCCCATCTATAACTGCGAAAATACCATCTTCTTTATTCATTACATAAGCATCTTCATTAATGTCTCTACTACCCTTTTGATAAATTCTCTCTATCTTATAAATCATTTTTGCGCTCCTATTTTAAATAGTTTTCTACCAATTTTTTGGATGGTGTCTGTCACCAGATTACCTTTTTATATAAAAAGATTCAACAATAATCCACTTTCTACAAATCTGATGGAAGGGATAAATTTAGGAGCGATATGCTCCTTTCTAATAAAGACTACCCTGCAATAGTTTAGAGAATCCACATTAAATTTGATGTTTTGCCATAAAAATATCTCACTTTATTAAATTTCCCCTCTCCAATTCTACAATGACTTTTCAATTACTATTTTTGTTCTTTAATCTCAGAAAGACACCTAATATATGGATGGTGCCTGTCATCACAGATATTACTCTAGACACTCTCTACATACCGCGCCAGGCACCAAGGGAAAATGAGGAAAATAACAGGCAATGACAAGCATCAGAAATCATGTTAAAATTCATTAGTAGTAAATTCGTGATAATGATTATCATTATTAAGTAGGAGTGTTTATATATGGTTTTTTCAACGAGAGAACTTGACATATGGCAGCAAGAATATCCGTTATTAACAGAAATAACGAAACATCAGCCTGTTTTATGGCTTAATCCACTTTTAAAACAAATGGTAGATGTGCCTGAGCTGCCGGTAACTTTACATGATATTGAGCAAGCTGAGCTATTATGGCAACGTTTTGCTCCATTTTTAGAAATTGAATTTCCTGAAACCAAGGAAACAAATGGGATCATTGAATCTCCATTGAAAAAGATTGCGAGTATGAAAACAGTGCTGAATAATGATTTTCCACCTGCAATTGTCGGAGATCTTTATTTAAAGTGTGATAATGAATTACCTATTGCTGGTTCCATTAAAGCAAGAGGCGGAGTTTACGAAGTTCTTCATCATGCAGAACAATTGGCAATTGGAGCAGGATTAGTGAAGGAAAATGACAACTACGAAATTTTTTCAAGCGAGAAGTTTAAAGAATTCTTTGGTCAATATAGTATTGGCGTTGGTTCAACTGGAAATCTTGGATTAAGTATTGGAATTATTAGTGCTAAGCTGGGTTTTGATGTATCCGTTTACATGTCCTCGGATGCAAAGCAGTGGAAGAAAGATTTGCTTCGTGAAAAAGGAGCAACAGTGCACGAGTTTGCTGGAGATTTTGGCGAGGCCATCAGCGAGGGTAGACAGAAAACTCTTGCAGATCCTATGGCCTATTTTGTTGACGACGAAGATTCCAAGCATTTGTTCTTGGGATATAGTGTTGCGGCATTAAGAATCCAAAAGCAACTCGAAGAAAAAAGGATTAAAGTCGACGCAGAACATCCGCTGTTTGTTTATCTTCCTTGTGGTGTCGGTGGCTCACCAGGCGGAATTGCATTTGGCTTGAAACAAGTATTTGGTGATCATGTCCATTGCTTCTTTGTGGAACCAACCCATTCGCCTGCTGTTTTAATTGGATTGTTAACAGGTGAAAAGGACAAAGTCTGCGTGCAAGATTTCGGTATCGATAATCGCACTGAAGCAGATGGCCTAGCTGTTGGGCGTCCATCCCGTTTTGCTACGCCAATCAGTGAACATCTCATCAGTGGTGTTTTTACAGTAGAAGACGATGACCTATATCGACTACTCACCTTACTTGTTGACAATGAAAACATTTATCTAGAACCATCATCAACTTCAGGCCTTTTAGGACCTGGACAAGTCCTACATTCAAGTTATATGGAAAGCAAACAATTGAATGAAAAGAATGCAACACATATCGCATGGGCAACGGGTGGTGCACTTGTACCACAAGCAGATATGGGTCATTTTTACGAAAAAGGCAAAGAGCTTAATGTGAATCGTAAATCAAGCCGTGATTACGCATTAACGGTTTAACACAAAACAAAGCGGATTCTATCAAGATAGAATCCGCTTTGTTTTTATGATTATGCATTTTCGGGCATCTTAATCCCATATTCTAATGCTGACTATGCACGAAAAATTAACGTTTTGAAGCATTTGGTACGAATAATGGTTTTCCAAATTTCGTTTTGCCATATTTTCCGATTAGCTTTTGTCCTTCTTTGCTTACTAGGAAGTCAATAAAGGCTTTACTAGAATTTGGCTTTTTCGTTCCTACTACTCTCATAATACCATATGGATTTAGAAGTTCTTTTTGTCCTGAAACTAAGTTTACTAAACCAGTTTTATTTGTTAGGAAGGTAGCTTCATCTGTAAGTGTATAACCACCCATTTCATCTGCCATTCGTAATGTATCTCCCATGCCGGATCCGGCCTTTTTATACCAGTCTCCACTTGGCTTAATGTTTAAATCATTCCAGATACTAATTTCTTTCTTGTTTGTACCTGAATCATCACCTCTAGAGATAAAGGTTGATTTTGTACTCACTATTTTCTTTAATGCACTTTCAACCGTTTTGGAATTTTTTATTTTAGCTGGGTCCGCCTTTGGCCCAACTAATAAAAATTGATTGTACATTAGATTGTAAGCCATCTCACCACGTTTTTCCTTCACAAACTTATCTTCGCTTTTTCTATCATGAACAAGCAATACGTCAGCGTCGCCCTGTTCACCCATTTTAATTGCTTGCCCTGTACCTACTGCAACCACTTTAACATCAACATCATATTTTGCTTCAAATACTGGGATAATCGCATCTAACAAACCAGAATCCTGTGTACTTGTTGTAGTTGCAAGGATAAAGTTGCTTTCAAGCTTTACCTTTTTAGCGACTGCCTTTGTATATTTAGCGTAAACATACCCAAATGTACCATTCCATTTAATTTTATACCATGTACTTTTTTTACTAACAACATCTAGTACTTTCCCTTTTTTCGCGGTCCCTATTTGTTTATATTTTGTTCCCGCATCATTACGGACTTTTAGACTTTGTGAAGCAGTAACTGATTTCAATACCTTTGTACTTGTTGTTGAAGCTGCAAATGAAGGTGTAATGATAGAAAAGACTAGAAGAAATGCTGTTAAAATGGATACTAATAGATTGCGCTTTTTCACTTTTTATCCCTCCAATAGTAATCTAACAATTTAACAATAATGGGTAATTTTTCAAATGTAAATACTTTACTTTTGCTTTTGTTAAGTTTTGTGAAGTTTCGTTAAGTTCTGTTTAATTTCGTTCAAATTTATGCCATATTTCAGTAACTAATATAGATAGAACTTAACAAAAGCTAATGAATATATATTATTCCCCTTGCCAATTATTTCAAAAAAATATACGATTATTTTATATTATTTTGACGGAGGAACAGAAAATGAATGGTTGGATCTCACTTTTTAAAGATGATGCTATTCTAGAAATTATCAAACTCTCATTACAAGTTTCATTGACTGCAATGGTGATCGGAAGCATCATCGGAATCTTAGCAGGGACAACACTCGGTATTTATAATTTTATTGGGAAAAAAATTATTCTTTCTGTTGTGTATACACTAATGGGAATGCCGCCAGTCTTAATAGGAGTAATCGTTTATCTGTTACTTTCAAGGCATGGAATTTTAGGCTCTGCACAACTCCTATTTACTCCAACAGCGATGATTATTGCACAAACTATTTTAATTACTCCCATTGTCACTGGACTTACATACTCCGCAATATCTTCAAACGACAAGAAATATTCTGCCGCTGCTCTTACATTGGGAGCAAATGATTTTCAACTATGGAAGGTTTTATTACGAGAATCAAGGCGGGGTATCATTACAGCTTGTTTAACCGCATTTGGTAGAGCAATTTCCGAAGTAGGTGCGGTCATGCTTGTTGGAGGAAATATTGAAGGAAGTACACGTGTTATGACTACTGCCATGATTTTGGAAACACGACAAGGAAATTTTAACGTTGCACTTGCTTTAGGAGCAGTTCTACTACTTATTAGTTTTTTAATTAATTTTTCAGTATTATGGAAATTTATGTTTAAAAGGGCATCTTTTACTGAGGTGATTCAATCATGACAAATACCGTTATTCTTCAACAGGTAACTGTTAAAACAGCAAATAAAACCCTACTTAAAATAGATAATTTTCAGGTAAATTCAGGTAAAAGATACGTTATCATTGGCCCTAGTGGGGCGGGGAAAAGTACTCTACTAAAATCAATCGCTACCCTTCAATCGTATAGCTCAGGAGAGATTTTTTTATTTAATGAAAAAATGGAGAAAAAGAACAAACGGTTGTTAAGAAAAAGAATGGTTTATGTTGCACAGCAAGAAGTTATGTTCTTTGGAAGTGTTGAAGATAATGTTGGCCTAGGGCTTAAGTTTCGAAAGGATTCGAAAGATGATCGACAACTAAAAATAAGCAACATTCTAAAACTTTTGGGTTTAGAAGGCTATGAAAAGAGGAATGTTGAATCTCTTTCTGGAGGAGAAATCCAACGTGTTGCTTTAGCCCGATCCCTCGTTCTTGAACCTGAGCTTTTGCTTTTAGATGAGCCTACAGCAAATCTGGATCCCTTCAATGTTCAATTGATCGAGCGAGCAATCATTAAGTATTGCGAAGAAAAAGGAGCAACCCTTATACTTGCTACCCATAATATGAATCAGGCAAGAAGAATTGGGCAACATGGAATTTTTATTGAAAAGGGTAAAATGACCGAGTCTGGTGATATTACGGATTTATTGGAAAATCCCAAAACAAAAGAACTAATTGACTTTCTTGAATGGGTTTAGGGGAAGGGGAAGCAGGGGGACGGTTCTTCTGCTTCCCCCTTTCTCTATGCCTGAACTTAGGTTTGGAGAAAGGCAACCGGTGGTGCACTTGTACCACCAGCGGATATGGATCACTTTTACGAAAAAGGCAAAGAGCTTAATGTGAATCATAAATCAAGCCGTGATCATATATATGATCATGTATTAACGTTTTAACACAAAGAGGCTGGGACAAAACCCACCTCTGAGATGAAAAAGCCGGTGGAATTTTACGATAAGTAAAATTTCACCGGCTTTGATTATTTTCCAATAAAAATAAGGGCCACTTCTGATAAAATAAAGTTACCACACCAAATTTCATCCGAAAGAAGGGTCCTTATGTTCAAAAATTATATCATGAATCAATTAGTTTTGCCTTTAGATTTAGAAGTAAAATTACAAAATAATGATATTGCCTACCATGTCCATCATTTAGTTGAAAGTATCCCTCATGAAGCGTTCGAACCATTTCTTCGAAATGAGGGTTGCCCAGCCTATCATCCACGCATGATGCTTAAAATTATCTTATGTGCCTACACACAATCTGTCTTTTCAGGGCGTAAAATTGAAGCATTATTAAAAGATAGTATCCGTATGATGTGGCTGGCTCAAGGACATGAACCAAGCTACCGCACAATAAACCGATTCCGTGTTCAATCAGAAGTGAAAGATTTAATCCGCCAATGTTTCGTCCAATTCCGTTGCCAATTGATTGAAGAAAAACTTATCGATCAAGAAGCGGTTTTTATCGATGGCACAAAGATTGAAGCGAATGCGAATAAATTTACGTTTGTCTGGAAGAAATCGGTTGAGAAATATCATCAAAGTTTAATTGAAAAGTCAAATCAGCTATACAATGAACTACTTGAGAACGAAATCATACCTGAAATTAAATGTGAAAGCGATGAACAGTTATCATTGGAAGAGATCGCTCAATTGGTTAAAAAAGTGGACGATGTCGTAACCGAGTATGATAAACAAATTGAAGTATCGACAGACGTTCTAGAACGAAAAGCCTTAAGAAGTGAACGCAAATACCCGAAACAAGTGCGTAAACAGTTGATTGATTTTGTCTTACGAAAACAGAAATACCAACAAGACTTTGAAATATTTGGCACACGTAATAGCTATTCTAAAACAGATCCGGATGCGACATTTATGCGAATGAAAGATGATTATATGCAAAACGGACAATTGAAGGCAGGTTACAATGTACAAATCGCAACGGAAGGTCAATACGCGCTTGCCTATAGTTTATTTTCAAACCCAACAGATACACGTACGTTAATTCCATTTCTAGATGAGATCGAGCAGCATTATTTCGAGTTACCGAAACACATTGTCGCAGATGCAGGTTATGGTAGTGAACAAAACTATAATGATATCCTTTCGAACAGAAAACGAGAAGCACTTATTACGTATAACATGTATTTGAAAGAACAAAAGAAAAAGTATAAACAAAACACATTTAATCCCGACAATTGGCAGTATAATGAAGAAACAGATACATATACATGTCCCAATCAGAAACTTCTTAAATTTCAATATCATTCTATACGTAATGACCGTACAGACTTCCAACGGAAGTTCAAAATCTATGAATGCGAAGACTGTTCAGGATGCCCGTTCCGTTCATCATGTACAAAAGCAAAAGAAGGAAACAATCGAAAACTAATGGTGAATGAAAAATGGGAACAGCAAAAAGAATATGTAAGAGAGAAGCTTTCAGAAGAGAAAACGAGTGCCATCTATCGAAAACGCAAAATCGATGTGGAACCAGTTTTTGGATTCTTGAAGGCTAATTTGCGTTTCTCTCGGTTTTCTGTACGAGGAAAATCGAAAGTAGAAAACGAAATGGGCCTCGCGTTAATGGCAGTGAATTTAAGAAAATTCACTGCCAACAACTAAGGTAATAGAAGAATTAACACCCCAAAATAGATAAAGGTGAATTTGAGTAAGCTCAAATTCACCTTTCTTACTATTTGAAGCTAGTTATGTCCCAGCCTCTTTTATTATTATTCCAAGATAAAGCCATCACCCAATTTATGGATGGTGCCTGTCACCTACCACTTTTCACTTGATTCATAAGCCATCAAGATGATTTCCATTGCTTTCTTACCTTCTTCGCCATTTATTAAAGGCTCGGAATTAGTATGAATGGCGTCGATAAAGTCTTTATAAAGCGGTGTATGGCCTGAACCATAGACATTATCAATTTCAGTGCTATCGTCTTCGCTATCATAGTCTTTTTTATCAGCAAAATCCCAAGTCTTGATATCGTTAACTGCAAGTCCACCAATGACAACCGTTCCTGTTTCACCGAAAATGCTTAACGTTTCTTCAAGGTTCTTCGGATAGACGCAAGCAGATCCTTCAACAATTCCAATAGATCCATTTTTAAATCTGATTAGGATTGCCCCGAAGTCTTCCATTTCAATGTCCCTTAAAAAGGTTGATCGCTCTGCATGGACTCTTTCAACCTCTGAACCCATCATCCACTGAAGAAGGTCAATGTTATGGATACATTGATTCATAAGAGTTCCACCATCAAGCTCTTTCGTACCTCTCCATGGAGCTTGTTTATAATAATTATTATCTCTAGTCCAAAGAATTCTGGCCGTTCCGTTCATTATTCTGCCAAATCTGCCTTCTTCAATGGCTTTTCTTAATTTTTGAATTGGCGGATTAAATCTATTTTGATGTGAGATACACACTTTTTTATCTTTCTCTTTTGCTACGGCAATAATTCTGTCTGCGTCTTCCACTGAAAGAGCCATAGGTTTTTCAATTAAGACATGTGTGCCCGCATTAATGCAATCTATTGCATGTTTTGCATGATAACCACTTTCAGTAGCGATTGTCACTACATCAATGTCTTCATTCTTTAACATTTCTATGTAGTCAGTGTAAACTTTCACATTTGAATTTTCTAATCCTTTTTGATATTGCTCTTTTCTTTCAATTGCCTTACTTTCAACAATATCACATACAGCAACAAGTGTTGCATCTTGATCATTATTGAGTAATGCTTCGATATGTTTGTATGAAATTCTTCCGCAACCTAGTATTGCAAACTTAAGTTTTGACATTTCATTCACCTCTATATAATAGTTGTAGGAAGCAAAGGGACGGTTCTTCTGCTTCCCTCTTTCCCTACGCTTTAAATATTCTACCATATTTAACATGAGAAAGAAGCTGGGGACGGTTCTACTGCTTCCACCTATCCCTATGCTTTAATATTTTACCACCCATATATTCAACATTGGTAATCATATGACATTATTCTACGATATTTTTAGCTGATTTACTATCAAAACATAGGAAGCAAGGGAACCGTCTCTTCGCTTTCTCTAAGCTTTAAATACAAGGTTAGGGGAAACGCCCAAAATTCTTGCAAGCTGGCGATGTGATATTCCATCGATAATTTTTACTTCTCGCAAAATTTCATTTCTTTTTAACTTTGGTAAGCTCTTTACTTGTGCTACCTCAATCGCACCAAGAAATTTCTTGATTTCTAGCCTTGCGTCTTCATCGGTTAACTTTTTTCTTTCATTTATTTTATCATCTAGACATTGATCATTATTTTTTTTGTCATTAAATTCTTTAAATCTTTCTTTGGCAAGCGTTAGATCAGCAGAAAACATGCTTAAAATAAAATCAAAATCCAGCATATTCTTTGGATAAAGATTTTTCCCATAGTATCCGAGACAACTACTCCACTTCCATTCATCAGCTCTATTGACTATTCCAGCTTTTACCGGGTTTTGATGGATATATCGTATGACTGTTTGTAAATATTTATACGTTTCTACATTTTCACTTTTGAACCTATCCTGAAAAAGATGCCCCGTTGTTCTATACTTCCAGTTATAGTACCAGACAAAGCTAACACCAATGCGTTTCATTGTAACTGAAATATCTTCCTTGCCTTCTTTCAAAAGCAGATGCACATGATTACTCATCAAGCACCAAGCATAAACGTCCATTTCCGATTTTATTTTATATTTTTGAATAATATCAAGAAATTTTATGCAGTCCTCATCATCATGAAATATTTCCTGTCTATTTGCACCTCTTAACATGATGTGGTACACTCCATTTTTACTTTTCACCCTAGCTCTACGAGATATCTCTATCACCACTTTCCAGGATCTATATTTTTCTTTTTCACCTTCATGTTGAATGAAGGGATGGCTCTCTTATTTGCAATGGACTAAAAATTCCCTCTTAATCACAACAAATCGCCCTTAAACATCGAACTCCCAGAGACTTCCCATTGAAAAATCAACAACCACACTATGGAATCATTTCCTTTTGAATCAATACATCTAACTGAACCCAACAGCCCTCAAGCCCTTTTAAACCGATACTTAGAAATGAAATTTTGAGAAAAAAAGAAGAAAATTGATATGAGAATATTCGAGTGTAAAAAGAAGTAAAAACGGATGGTGGACAATATGAGGATAGTAAATTGGAGATAAGATGGAGAGATGGCAGCTAATTTTATATTCAACACTTATATCAACATTCCTGCAAACGCTACTAACAAATTAAAAAAACAGAGGATAACTAGCATTGAAAACAAAGATTACCCTCTATAGTTTGAGAATTGAAAAGAAGCAAGGGAACCGTCCCCTTGCTTCTTCTTGCTTCCTTACTTCATATCAGCAATACACTTTACTGCAATCAATTTGTCTTTGCTTGGTGTTTCGTATTTTACTATCGCTGGATTGCGGTCAACATAGTAGCCTCCACCAACACTAAGCATAGTATCTTTAAAGGCATATATTCGGTAAGGTTGAGTACTCTTTTTCAATGGTAGTGAACTTGATCCATCTAATTTAAATTGGGTTGTATTTTGAAGAACCGTTAATCTTCCTAATTGTCCTGGCTTAAGCACAACTCCATCCCAATATATTATCTGACCCTTATGATACTGCGTACAAGGATCAAATGTTTTAATATATGCAGAGGAAATAAAGCCTGATACCTTTTGGTCCACCGTCTTGAATGGGTACCACACAAATTGGTTTGGACTATTTAAAGATTTATTATAAGTAAAGCTACCATTAATAATGAGGGTAGTATTTTTTGCTAATTGACCGCTTGCAGGACTATCCGGCTGTGGCCTAACGTTTACATCATCCTTTGTTACCGTAACCTTTTCACCATTTTTAAAAAAGTATGATGATGTATGCAACGGCCCAGTTAGTGTATATTCCTTTGTTAAAAATTTAATATTTTCGTCGCTGTTTGGATTATATTCAAAATCGCTTGTTTTAAAAGGGAACTGCCCCAATTTTGTATCACCTAAGAAACTATCTTTTACAATAAGAGTAAAGACTTTTTCCTGATATGCCCCTGTATTTATTACCGTACTAGGCTGAACAAGAGGGCTATTTACAGGCTTTGTTCCGTTGTAGGCCATCACAGGGAAGTACCAATTCTCAATTACCTGGCGGTCAGCACCTTTTATTTTAGGAAGGTCTGTCCTGTCATACATACTCGAAAGGACCTCAACGCCTTTTTCGATATTATAGTAGATATCGGTTTTCAATTTATCTTGATCATAGCTTGGTTGATTCGTAACCTGCATGAGACCAATTCCACCGTCTGCTGAGACAATTGGCTGACCATTAACATCAAATTGTTTCCAGCCGTTTTCCTGCGAAGCTACAGCTTTAACCACTTCAGGAGGAATTCCTTTTTCTAAAGCAGCGTTTGTGAGCAAGCAGTTGACATGCTGAAAAGAGGGATTTTCATTTGGCTGAATAGCTCCAAACTGTGTGCACTTCGAAGGAAATACTGACTCTGCAGAAGCATTTCCATAAAATAAACCGAGTGTTAACAGCATAAATAATCCAGCACTTAGTATGATTTTCATTTGTTCACTACTCCCATCTAATTATCTTTTAAACTATCTAAGGGTGTCTAAGTTATATTGCTTATTGAGTTTCCGTAACCAAACTAAACTATATTATGTGATTATAGTCTACCATTCTATCATTTTATCATTAAACAGACCAAACTACCAGAATAAGGGAACACTTACCAACTTTCAAAGAACAACAACACTTCCATTAGCAGTATACTGGAGTCTTTCCCTAATCTTATTGTCCTTATTAAACGAACAGTCCATGACACTATTAATATGGAAATTCCCTGGATGGTGCCTGTCACCTGGTTTGGTATTTTTTCAGTATTTTCTGATATTTAAACTCACTTCTCCCTTGTCACAAAAAACTGGCTACTATATGATTGTAGTATGGAAATATAGAACAAGGGGGAATTCCATGAGAAAGTTGCTTCTTTACGGACGAACCATTCGTGGAAAAATTGTATTATCTTTTGGTATTTTAATTATTATTATTGCGGCAATCTATATTACATCTTTACTGAATGTCCAATCGTTAAAAGCGGAATTGGACTCGATTTTAAATCATGATATGACAATATCCCAAGAAAGCGGAGTGGTTTCTAAGTCAATTTCAGATATAGAAAGTGGCGAAAGAGGGTTTGTTATAACAGGATCTGAGTCATTTTTAGCACCCTATGGAAATGGGAAAAATTCAGTTGATCAAAGTTTTCAGACAATGGAATCTATTATAAAGGATAATCCAAAACAGCTTAATGAGTGGAAAAAAATTGAGGAAACCTACAAACTATGGTTACAACAGATTGATCAAATTATTGAGATCAGAAGAAATAATGGGGCTGAAGCAACTGCTGAAAGGATTAACTCTCCAGAAGGCTTCAAAATACATGTGCAGTTACTTGAATCCCTCCGTGTTTTTAATGAAGAACAGCAAAAAGCTACACAGGCAAAAATTGACCAACTTAATCAAAAGGTAGTTATGGGCACTGTCGGTACTTCTGTTCTTTCAGGACTCGCCCTTTTGTTAGCTATTTTCTTTGGGTTCACCCTATCTTCTAATATCAGAAAAAATGTTCGAAGAATTAGTAGGTCAATTATTGACATTGCGAATGCCGGTGGGGATTTAACAAAGCGGATTCATGTTAAAACTAAGGATGAATTAGCAGGGCTTGCCAATGATACCAATCTATTAATTGAAGGTATTGCAAACTTAGTCAAACAAATCTCCATTTTAGGTGAAAATGTTTCCGCAAGCAGCCAAGAACTATTTTCCTCTTCTGAACAAACGGCCAAAACGATTCTTTCTATCGCTGAAACTTCTGGAGAAGTAGCAGTGGCCGTTGAACATACAACAAAACAAATGACCGATTCAACGGTCAAAATGCAACAATTATCAGCAGTTGCCAATCAATTATTTGAACAAGCTGTTTCCATGAAGAGTTCTTCTGAAGAAATGAAGAATGCTGCAAATAGCGGTGAGAAGTTTGTTCGTTTGTCTGGAGAAAAAATGCAGACAATTGAGAAAGTTATTGCGGAGAATACGAAATTAATTGAAGCACTAGGTGTAAAATCTCTTAAAATCAATCATATTATCAATACAATCACTGAAATTTCCAATCAAACAAACCTTTTGGCTCTAAATGCGGCGATTGAGGCGGCCAGAGCTGGGGTACACGGAAAAGGTTTTGCGGTAGTGGCAGATGAGGTTAGAAAGCTTGCTGTACAATCACAAAATTCCGCAAATGAAGTAACTACCATTATTACGGATATCCAAACAGAAGTGAATCATATTATTTCACAAAACCATCAAGGGGTTAAAGAAGTACAAGAAGGTGTTGAAACAGCACGTGAAACCAGTTCTTCCTTAAACAAAATCCTTGAAAAAATAGATGATACAGTTATGATCATCGCAAATATGGCAACTCAAATCGATAAAACCCTAACTTTAAGCGAAGATGTCTCTAAGTCATTTAGTGAAATGGCTGCCATTACCATAGAAACATCTTCCCATACTGAATCAACAGCAGCAGCGGCTGAGGGGGGCTCAGCTGCTATGGAACAAGTAACAACCGCCGCATTAGAGCTTTCAAAACAAGCTGACCAGCTTCGTCAATTAATGGGTAATTTTAAGATTTAATGGAGAAACGCTCAATTTCGGGCGTTTTTTGGTTTATTCTGGATGGTGCCCGTCCACCTAAATTTCTACTATTAAGCAATTGCTTAATAGTTCTGGAACCGAAGTGCTATAATTAACTTATTAACTAAAAGGGGTAATGAATGTTGAAAAAAGACCAAGTTGTTTTGTTATCGGATTGGATTGAACAATCCACTTCTACCTTATTTGAAATTAAAAAATTGGATACAACTGTTAAAAATTTTCTTCCGGGCTTCCAGAAGGGAAAAGAAGCTTTCTCCGGTTTTGAAGTAACAAGACTGGATTCCAATACCATTTATCGATTTATTTTTATTCATTCACAGCCAAATGAGGACTTCCAGTTTGTGATCTATTCTCACAATAAAAAGGCCCTTGCAGAACTTAAGCAAATAGAAATGATTGACGGACATCCACATCTTGTTTGGAAATATAACCCCTTGAAACGTGATGGATTGAATCAAGAGAGAAAAACCTATTTTATAAAAACCTTTGGATCGACCACTCTTCAAATTCCGCTTCCAAAGTCTTCTTCGGATGTAGAAACATTTTTCGATCAGCTGTTTACCCTCTGCCAAAACCGTCTTGAAGCGGATACTATCGTTTGAGAATAGTGATTTTCAAAAGGAAAAAGGCATGACGGAATTTACACTACGCGAAGTGGTATTTAACTCCGCATTCTAGTAATATTCTACATTTTTTTTGAACAAATCTTCTAAATCAAACGTTTGATTAAATATGCACTAAGCACTTATTAGTAAAGGATTTTTACCTCCAAGCATATAAAATAAATGTCGAAATTCTGTTTAGGTAATTTTAGGTTTTAAAAGAGAATAAACGAATATCTAGGTGGGGCTCTCCCCGTAGACAGATGAAAGCAAGAGAACCGTCCCTACGCTTCCCCGTGAGAATTGAAAAGAAGCAAGGGAACCGTCCCCTTGCTTCCTCCTTGCTTCCCAAACTATTCCTACTTAACCAACTCTAATGATACTGGGATAAATTTATCAACTTTTTCTTTTTTAGCTACTTTCAATGCTGTTTCTACACCTTTTTGGCCAATTTCAATTGGCTTTTGTGCAATGGTTGCAGCCATTTTTCCATCTTTTACTGCTTTAACTGCGTCATCTGTTGCGTCAAATCCGACAACAATTACATTTTTTAGTCCAGCTGCTTCAATTGCTTGAAGAGCGCCTAATGCCATTTCATCGTTGTGTGCAAAGACTGCTTGGATATCCTTGTTGCCTTGAAGAATATTTTCCATTACTGTTAATCCTTTTGCACGGTCAAAATCAGCCGCTTGTTTTGCAACTACTTTGATACCAGCTACACCGTCAACTGCTTTATGGAATCCTTCGCCACGTTCACGTGCAGCAGAAGAGCCTGGAATTCCTTCTAACTCTACTACCTTCCCTTTGTTACCTAATTTTTCTGCAATAAAGTCTCCAGCCATTTTTCCGCCTGCAACGTTATCAGATGCAATGTGAGATACTACATCTCCACCATTTGCACTACGGTCAACTGTGATAACAGGAATTTTAGCATCATTAGCTGACTGAACAGCTGCAGTAACAGCATCAGAATCAGTTGGGTTAATGATAAGGACGTCCACGCCTTTTTGAATTAAATCTTCGATGTCACTTACTTGCTTGGCAGAATCATTTTGAGAATCAACGACAATAATATCAGCACCCTGAGCTTTTGCTTCTTTCTCAGCGCCCTCTTTTAAAGAAACGAAAAATGGATTGTTTAATGTAGAAATGGAAACGCCAATTTTTACTTTTTCGCCTTTTTTAGCCTTGCTTGAAGCATTATCAGTTCCAGGTGCTTTTGTTGAGCAACCAGCTAATACTACCATTACTAATGTCAAAAACATAAATCCTTTAAATAGTTTTTTCATATTTATATTCCTCCTAATATTAGTTTAAGCTGTTTTTTTACGATCAAGTAAGACGGCTAGTAAAATAACACCTCCTTTAACTACCTGTTGGTAGAAGGAGCTAACATTCATTAAATTTAAACCATTATTTAAAACTCCAATAATGAGTGCCCCAACCAATGTTCCAAAAATCCATCCTCTTCCGCCTGAAAGACTTGTACCACCCAGCACAACGGATGCGATAGCATCTAGTTCATAGGAAGCACCCGCCGTAGGCTGTGCAGAGTTCAAACGAGAAGCCAGGATAATACCTGCAAGAGCAGATAATGCACCTGTTAAAGAATAGATCCAAATTTTCACACTACCAACACGAATTCCTGATAGAATAGATGCCTCTTCATTACCGCCAATCGCATAAACTCTGCGGCCAAAGGTCGTCTTTTTCAAAATAAAGTAGAGAATGAGGTAGCAGATAATCATCCAAACAACTGGAACAGGAATCCATCCAAAATAACCTCTACCCATTATTTCAAAAAAGGAACTATTAGAAAGACCTGTAATCGGGCGACCATCTGTATAAACTAAAGTAAGTCCGCGGAAAATGGTCATCGTTGCCAATGTTGCAATAAACGGTGCAACCTTTCCCTTTGTAATAAAGAGACCGTTGATTGCCCCCATGACAGCACCTGAGGCAAGTCCAATTAACATCGCTAAAATAGGGTCCATTCCACCTGCTAGCATTCCCGCTGTTATCGCTGAGGATAAAGCTAAAATGGAGCCAACGGATAAATCAATACCGCCAGTTAAGATGACAAACGTCATTCCGAATGCGATTAAAGCATTAATGGACACTTGACGTAAAACATTAAAAACATTTTCTAACGTAAAGAAGTCTGAGCTTACGATTGATAGGATAACCGTAATAAGGATTAACCCAATTAAGGGGCCTAGTTTTTGTAAAATTTGTTTAGAAAAAATGGTTGAGGATTTCATTTTTTACTCCCTCCCGCTGCAAATTGCATGATTCTTTCTTGGCTTGCATCAGATTTATTAAGAACCGCAGATAATTTTCCTTCATGAATCACAAGAATTCTATCACTCATACCTAAGATTTCAGGAAGTTCCGATGACACCATTATGATTGAAACACCTTGTTTGGTTAGATCGTTAATCAATTGGTAAATTTCTTTCTTCGCACCAACATCAACCCCCCGAGTCGGTTCATCAAGAATTAAGATTTTCGGATTGATTCCTAACCACTTACCAATGACAATCTTCTGCTGATTACCACCACTCAAGGATTTAACACTAAGCTCACGTCCTGATGT
Organism: Neobacillus sp. PS3-40; assembly: GCF_030915485.1. GTDB lineage: Bacteria > Bacillota > Bacilli > Bacillales > Cytobacillaceae > JAUZPL01. The sequence goes on from NZ_CP133266.1 coordinate 2,032,893, forward strand.
TTTTACATGGAGTTTTTCAATCATCTCATCTACCATGCTAATTTCATCTTTAGAGGAAATAATGCTTTTATTAGAGATTTTATCAAGGTTGGTAATCGAGAAATTCTCTCGTACAGAGAGTTCAAGAATTAAACCTTGGCTTTTTCGATCCTCTGTAACAAAACCAATTCCAGCTCTAATTGCATCATACGGAGTCTTAATGGTGACTTCCTTCCCATCAATAAACATCTTTCCGCCATCAAGTGCTCGATAACCGAATATTGCTTGCATGATTTCTGTCCGACCTGCACCCATAAGACCGGCTACACCAATGACTTCTCCCTGGTGAACCGAAAAACTAATATCATCAAAGCTGCCTTTATGTGTTAGATTCTCAACTCTGAACCGTTCTTGACCAATTTTTGTATCTCGTTCTGGAAAACGTTCCCCAAGCTGTCTTCCAACCATCAATTTCACGATTTCATCAAAGTCCGTTTTTGCAACTTCTTTTACATCGATAAATTGACCATCACGCAGAACAGAAATCCGATCACAGATTTGAAAAATTTCTTCCATTCTATGTGATACATAAACAATCCCAACGCCCTGTTCTTTTAAGGCGGAAATCACTTTAAATAGTGCTTCAATTTCCCGATCGGTTAATGCTGCTGTCGGCTCATCCATGATGAGTACTTCTGTATTTGCAGCAACAGCCCGTGCAATTTCAATCATTTGTTGTTGACCGACGGATAATTGTCCAGCTTCTATAGTAGGATCAATATCGATCCCTAATCGATTTAAGTATTCTTTTGTCTTTCTCTTCATTTCTTTATCTTTGGTAATACCAAATCTTCCTACTGTTAGCTCTTTCCCAAGAAACATATTTTCATAAACAGTTAGATCAGGGATAATATTTAACTCCTGATGGATCACAGCAATACCTGAATGCTCAGCTTCCTTCGGATTTTTAAAATGGACCTCTTTTCCTTTACTAAAAACTTTCCCTTCATTACGTTCATAAATTCCGGTTAAAATTTTAATTAAAGTCGATTTCCCTGCTCCATTTTCCCCCATTAAGGCATGGACTTCCCCAGGTAAAAGCTGAAAATCAACGTGGTCCAGCACTTTATTTCCAGAAAACGATTTGCTTATGCCCTTCATTTCTATTACAGGTATGAGGTTCATTTAGAAAATCACTCCAGCGTGTAGAATAATATTTGCGTACGGTGTTACTTCCCCAGTACGGATAACGGCTTTGGCTTTTTTCGTTAATTGCTTAAGCTCCTCATGCGTCACGTACTCTATAGGATCACCATTTAAAAGATTCGTAACCTTTTCCTCGATGTCCGGATTATTTACCTTAATTTCATTTGCAAGGGTTACTTTTTCAATCTTCATATCCTCTAAAACGACTTGAAGTGTTTCTATAAAGGAAGGTGTTCCTTTTTTTAAAGAAAGATCAATCCGAATGGTTTCATCTGGGATTGGTAGGCCACAGTCAGCAATAACAATCGTATCTGTATGCCCAATCCTTGAAAGCACCTCAGATATATGGCTATTTAGGATTCCGTTTTTCTTCATCAAGCTTCATTCCCTTTTTGATTTTGTAAAAATGTTTGAACCTCTTCGATTGTTGGCATTCCACCTTGGGCACCCAGTTTTGTAACAGATAAGGCCGCAACAGCATTCGCAAATTGGCAAGCATCCTCCAAGGCAGCTCCATTACTTAAGGAAACTGCTAAAGCTCCATTAAATGAATCCCCTGCCCCTGTAGTATCAACTACATCTACTTTATAGCTAGGTAGTTCTTTTTTCCCATTTTGATAAAAAGTGATCCCCTTTGAACCTCTTGTAATGATGCATTTTTTCATCATTTCTTCTCGCTCTTTTTCTGTCCATTCATTTGAATAAAAAAGCAATTGCTGCTCATATTCATTCGGAGTCAGATAATCTACTTTTTGCAATAATTCCTTCGAAAGTGGTTGGATTGGTGCTGGATTCAAGATTACCTTCACATGATGCTTGTTAGCGAGCTCCACCGCTTTTTCAACACTTTCAATGGGAATTTCTAATTGAAGCATTAATATGTCACTCTCCGCAATCACTTGCTCATGCTTTGCAACAAACTCCGGTGTTACAGCATAATTGGCACCAGGAATTACGATAATATGGTTGTCTCCATTTGCTATCGTAATGGAGGCCGTTCCTGTTGATGAATGTGTAACCGGTTCCACATTACCTGTATGAACACCTTGATTTTTCAAATGGCTCAATAAATCTTGCCCAAATGTATCATTCCCAACACATCCAACAAGACAAGTATCTGCCCCTAATCTTGCAGCGGCAACTGCCTGATTAGCACCTTTTCCACCCGGGATTGTATGAAAGGATTCCCCCATAACCGTTTCACCCATTACGGGAACTCGATTTGTGCACGTTACTAAATCCATATTGATACTACCTACAATAGTTATTTTCTTATTTTTCATCGTTTGTCACTCCTAAAACCTTTGTAGATTGACCATTCATTAATTTCACTTGAAACTGATAATGCAGCTTTGATATCGGTTTTCCTTCAATCATTTCTAGTAAAAGCTCAGCAGCCCTATAACCTAGTTCATAAATCGGCTGTGCCATGGTTGTTAGTTCTGGACTAGTTAATTGACATAGTTGTATTCCATCAAATCCTATCACGGAAAGATCCTCTGGAATTCGAATTCCCAACTGCTCTGCAGCTTTTAATACACCAACGGCCATATAATCGTTCCCTGCAAATATTCCATCTATATCAGAATGCTTCATTAGTAATTCTTTTGTAACTTTTGTTGTTTCGAGCACTTGATGATTTCCATTGACAACTAAATCATCACTAAACCATGATTCATTTTTCACTTCATCTATATATCCTTTAAAACGTTCATCCGCATTGATAATCGTATGTGGACCTCGAATATGAGCAATCTTCTTGCAACCAATACTCTTTAAGTACTGAACCGCTTGCCTGCCTCCTTCAAAATTATCAACGGAAACAGATGGGATATCCATACTAATCGTCCGGTCCAAGGCAACAATCGGAATGTCACTTTTTTCAATATGCTTTGGTGTCAAAGTACTGGTGACAATAATAATTCCATCCACATATTTTTGCTTCATAGCATTTAAATACATGATTTCCTTTTCTATTTTCTCATCCGAATTACAAAGGATTAATGTATATTCCTGACTACTCATCAAATCTTCAATAGCTCTAGCAACCTCAGGAAAGAATGGGTTCTTAATGTCTGGAACAATTAGTGCAATGGTCTTAGACTGTTTCGAAAAAAGGCTTCTAGCCACTTCATTTGGAATGTAATTTAACTTGGAAATGGCTTGTACTACCCTTTTCCTAGTATCTTCATTTACATAGCCATTATTATTTAAAACTCTAGAAACAGTAGCCACCGACACATTTGCCGCAGCTGCAACATCTTTAATTGTGCTCACGCTGTTCACCCAACTTTCCCACCGGTTTATACTATTACTTTTATGTAACCCGTTACATAAAAGCTTAAAAAATTTTTTAACTTCAAGATTCATCGTGTGTAACCGGTTACACCTCTATCTGTTTTTATTGTAAACACTTTCATTTTTAAAGTCAAGAAAAAAACAAAGGGACGGTTCTCTGCTTCCACCTTCCCCTATGCTTTAAATATAAGATTAAGAGAAACACCCAAAATTCTTGTAGCCTGACGTGCAGATCTAAATTCCTGCAAAGGTTCCTAACAAATTGAAAGTAAAAATAACCATACATAGAACTGCTCTCCGTAGAATAAATGAAACAAGAGAACCGTCCCCATGTTTTTCCTGTTCAGTTGCGGTTGGATAACACACCAAACCTATCAATCTTCAACAAAAATAGGGTGGTGACTGGCATGTAAATTGTAAATGTTGTGCTTGTCTATTCCCCACGCATGTAAGAAAATAGTGAATGATTAGTATTTATTTTGTTTGTTGCAAGGAGCAGAATAGGGGGAAACATGAAACAGAGAGAAAGTTCACCATCAATTGGGTTACCACTTACCATTTCCATTATTGCCGTATCGTTTGCCGCAATTTTCGTAAAATGGTCAGATGCGCCCGCTTCTATTTTGAGCATGTATCGGATGTGGTTTGCTAGTTTGCTGATGATACCGATTGTTTGGAAAAATCGAGGAGAATTTAAAAAAATAGAAAATAAAGATTGGTTCTATTTATTTTTTTCCGGCACCTTTTTAGCTATGCATTTTGTCCTTTGGTTCGGGTCTTTGAAATTAACAACGGTAGCAAGTTCCACTATCATTCTTTCCTTGCAGCCACTTGTGTCGTTGGTTGGCGGCTTTTGGCTGTTTAAAGAACGAACTACTCTACCCGCATTGCTGACGATGGGTATGGCGATTGTCGGAGCAACCATGATTGGCTGGGGAGATTGGGCTTTAAGTAAGGAGGCCATTATCGGTGATTTACTTTCCTTTTTAAGTGTCATTGCCGTTGTGGGTTACTTATTTATCGGACAAAGCACTGTGAAAAAAGTATTGCATTGGATTTATAGCTTTTGTGTATTTTTCTTTGCTTCGATTGTTCTCACAATCTATAACCTATGTACGGGTGCTGCTTTTGGTGGGTATAGAGCAGAGGAATGGGGAATTTTCCTTTTACTCGCCATCGTTCCGACTATCGCTCACGTCATTAATAACTGGCTATTAAACTATGTAAATGCTACAACCATCTCAATGAGCATTTTAGGAGAACCTGTCGGAGCAACGCTTTTAGCCGTTTTGCTACTGTCAGAGCACCTCGTCGGCTGGCAAATTGTCGGCGGCATACTCGTCCTATTTGGCGTCTTTTTCTTTTTGATTCAGCAGAAGAAGGCACTTCCTTTAAATGAAGCTATAAAAGAAAACACACATTCAACTCTTGAAAAGGAAATCAAATAAATAACGCCAGACAACTTAAGTCAACACCTGGTTGAATTCAGCCTTGTAAATTATCGCCACAAGGCTGAATTTAAAAAAGATATTTCCTTAAACAAGATTCTTCGAGAAGTGGCAAGCACCAGACGGTAAGTAATCGGCCCTTGTCTTAATTTAATACTTTATCGCTGTAAACTTTAGCTGAGCGAGGGTATGACACCTCAATATAAAACATGAGAACCTTCCCCTTGTTTTCTCAAAACATGTTTGAAAAACAACTAACCGGTTATAAAATGGAAAATAAAGAACAAGCTGGAACTGAACAAATGAGGTTGTTTTGAGTAGGATTTTTTACCTTGTGGATTTTGGCCACTCACTTTTTCAGTGCGGGTGTGACAGACTCGCCACATATGGATTCCTGCTAAATACATAGATAAATCCCTTTATATCAATGATTTATGCCTATTTAATCATCGTTTGATTAAATAGTGTAATTGTTTGGCATTCTCTGTTTTAGTCTCAACTCAGAGAGCCTCTAAATTAAAACTTGGATTTGACTCTCTTTTACTACACCTTGCTTTTTAATATGGTTTAACATACTGATCGATTCTTCTTGATGAAGTACAATCCGGTCAAAATAGAAACAAAACAGGATGAAGTGCAAGTGACTTCATCCTGTTTTTATAGTATATTGTCCTGTTTTTATCAGGTCTGATTTGATATCTTCAATTAGTTTTTGAACGGTTATGGCTCTATCACTTATTCCAATTTCATAGGCCTTTTTGACAATTTCCGAGAAATTGCTTTGTACTTGCGTCGTACCTACCATTTACCCAGGTTCTCCTTTCTCAATCGTATTTATTTATTCTATTAAACTTTCATTTGAATGTAAATTTTTTTCCATCACCGGAACTGTGAATGTTTTGTGAATGGTGGAAGCGAGGGAACCTTCCCTTGCTTTCCTTTGCACTTTTTGTATAATTATTAGACTTTTTGTGATAAACTGGGAGAAAATTGTGGTAAGTCTACTAAACTACCGAGGTGATAGTAAAAGTGAAGAAAAAGGTCGTATCTGCCCTCGCCACCGCAACCATTCTTTCTGCTATTTACACTGGAACTGCATTTGCCAATACATATACGATTCAAAAAGGCGATTCTCTTTCTAAGATCGCAACTAAATATCATACAAGTGTACTTGAATTAACGAAATTAAACAGTCTGCGCTCCGATTCCATCCGAATCGGAGCGGTCATAAAAGTTCCCGATCCTGTGAGTAAGCCAGCTCCTAAGGTTCCGGCTTCTGCTGTAAAAATATATACGGTTGTAAAAGGCGACACATTAGCGAAAATCGCTAGTCACAATGGGACATCCATTGCTAACTTAGTATTATGGAACAAATTGAGTACCACTATAATTTATGCAGGACAAAAGCTGAATGTTTCTGCTGTCAAGGTTGAAACTGCGAAGCCTGGACCTAAGACCACGGAAAAGACTGAATCAAAGCCTAAGGAAAGTTCTAAACCTAAGCCAGTCGTACCGCCAAGTTCAAGTACAACTGATCAGACTAAGGGAGAAATAACAGTTATCCCAACTGTCTCCGCAGAATATGTTGTCAAAACTGGCGATTCTTTAGGGAAAATTGGCTTACAATTCAATATGACTGTTGCTGACTTAAAGAAATTAAACAAGCTATCCTCCGACGTTATTTATGTCGGTCAAACATTAAAGGTAACCAATGCTGTACCTGTTGTCGAAGCAACCAATACAACAACCACCGTTATTCAGGAGGCCAAAAATCTGATGGGTGTCCCCTATGTTTGGGGAGGTAGTACCAATGCAGGGTTAGACTGCAGTGGATTTATTTATTATGTTCAAAATAAAGCGGGTATTTCCGTTGGCCGCTATTCAGCAGATGGTTACTACAACCACTCTTACTTTGTCGATAAACCTCAGGCAGGTGACCTCGTTTTCTTTGAAAACACCTACAAAGTCGGGATCTCCCATATGGGAATTTACCTCGGAGACAACAGCTTCATCCATGCTGACGAAGTACATGGCGTCACGATCACAAGCTTAGACAGTGCCTACTATCAAGAGCATTTTGCTGGATTCAAGCGGTTTTATTAAAATAATTTACGTAGCCAGTCTCCATTATGTGGGGGCTGGCTTTTTCGTTGATTGAGATTTCTTGGTGGGATTCGTTGCTGTTTTGCGGATTTCTACTATTTTGTCGGGAATTGCAAACTACTAAAAATCTTGTCTGCAAAATTTAGTGGTTGATCCACTATTTTTCGACAATTATTTTACTAGACTTTCTCTACTTTTTTATTCGACACCATTTTTTTTAGTAGACTTATTCTAAATAGAAGAAAGTGAGTTTAGTAGTGGGGCTTGTTGGGTAGAATGTTGGCAATAGAGTTCCTTTTTATAAAAGAAGAAGTTGCCATACTCCTCTAATGGTGGTTTTTTGGGTATAATAAAGGAATATGGATTTTTGGAATGAAGGAGGTAACGACTTGGAGTCGATCTCTGCTAGTGAACAGTTGCAAGGTTTGGCGGATGAGATGCGGGAGTTGTTGAATCCGCATGTGGTTGAGGATGTAAAGTTGATTCAAAAGGGTATGATGCTGTACCGGCAAGGGATGGTATGGCAGTTAAAGATAAATGGTGATGTGGCGACGGCAGCTGTCCAGGATGTGATTCCTGTCCGGGTGGAGTTGGATTTGAATTTCCTTGGGGTGAGTGAGTGCACGTGCCCATCTGAGGGATTTTGTCGGCATTTGATGGCAGCATTTTTTGCAGCATATTCGAGGGTGGGTAGTGTTTCGGAGTGGATGGAGAAATGGCGGGAGCCTGTACACGCGGTCACGTCTTCTGCAAAATGGGGAATGGAACGGGCCCGGGATTTGGTGAAGGCGAACGGGGTAATGAAGCCGGATTATGAACGCTGGGTGCAGTCCTTTGAGGAAAGCTTCGATACCTTGCTGAAATCGAGTAAGTCGAAGAGCCCTTATATTATTGTGGAGCTGTTTGGAATTTACCACAGGCGGATTCGTGCCGGGGCGCCGATGGAGCAGGAATGGCGTTTGCTTTATGAATTGATCGGGAATGTGTTTACTTTTAAGAAGTTGGCTGCGTTTAGCGAGGAGCTTGGGCATACCGAGGAGATGGTGAAGCGATCCTATCTGCATTTGTTTCAACGAATGATCGATGAGACGGAAGATCTTGTTTTTAAAATTGGTCTGCAAACGCATCCGTTCGCATTTGATGTGTTTATGGAGAAGTTTAAGAACGATTCAAGTGAATTGCTAACATGTGCCCGAAAGCTCGAGTATGAACGGATTTATTTGTATCGGCATTTGTGGACGCAGTTGTTTAAGAATCGAGATTGGCGTGAGGGTGAAGGTGAAAAAATTGCTTCACTGGCACGAGGCTTGCAGGACTGGGAGAACCCGATACCACTGTTGATTGGCGGCATTCATCAAAATGTGATGCTCGGGAATGATGACCAGGCATTGGGGTTGATGGGTAGCATGGAGGATCAATCGATCACGCCTTATATGTTGTTTTGGATTGATTTGTTGTCGCAGCAAAAAGCGTGGAGACGCATTGGACCGATGATTGAGTTATTTTCACAAAAAATAAAAAGGTATATGGAATTCTTAGGATCCTATTATCCCTGCTCAAGTTTTACAAGATTGGCACTGAAGGCGGTCCAGCCGTATTGCACGGAGAGCAAGCGCATCGATTTATTTGAACGGATGTTGTTGCAGACTCTTCCCTACAGTTTTCATGAATATGAATACATGTTGTTTGATCGGCGTCAATTCGACCGCTGGGGTGAACTGCATTCGTTTATCGGCTTCCACTATACGGATCTCCCAAAGGATCGAATTAAATTGATTGAAAAAGAACAGCCGGAGGTTTTGCTGGCCCTGCTCCATCAGTCGGCCCAGCATGAGATTAGCCTGAAAAACCGTTCGAGCTATAAGGTAGCGGTCCGGCATTTGAAAAAACTACGGACATTGTATAAAAAATTGAAGCGCTTAGATGAATGGCAATTTTTCTTCGACACCCTGATGGAAAAAACAAAACGCCTCCGCGCTTTTCATGAAGAATGCAGAAGGAGCAAGTTACTAGATGCTTAAAACTAGATTTCTAAAGTTGCTTACAATCAAATTAGATGAAGGTCGATACCTTTTAGCGGCACAGGATGAAGATGGGGATTTTTTGGCTCCAGACACCTGGAAAAATCTTGTTTTCAGCCGTCATGAAGAAAGTTTTTTCGGGACGCTGCTTGATTCGGAAACAGTGAACGGAGTCGAAGGAATTGCGATCAGCGGTTGGCAGCTTGTCACGTTGTTTGCAAAAGAGTCGTTCAATCGGTTTGTCGAGTGGGACTGGAGTGAGGAGTCGGAAATTTGCCTTGCTGCCGCCCATGCTCTTTATGAGGGGATCAACGAAAAGGATTGGCTCCCTGATTTTTCAGCTTGGGAGGATGGCCGTTTTCAGTGGCAGCTTCCGGAGCGAGTTAAGGATGAGTTTGGTTCGGCGTTTTGGGTGCAGCGTATTGGTGGAGATGGGCCTGGGATGGGTGAAGAGTCAGGTCGAGTGGACGATGCTGGTCGGGCGGACTTTGTCCACTCAGAGGGTGAGGAAGATTCGGCGGATCGTTCACTGGAGAATGGCGTGATTGATGAATCTGAAACAGCTCTTCACTACATTTCTGATTTATATAATCATGCGCTCGATTCCTATTTAACGAGGAATCCTTCTATGAAAAAGTTATTCGGGCCAAAGCTTGATTTGCTGAAAAAACAAAACATTTCGAGCGGTGAGCTTGCGCGCTATTTTGATGAGGAAAGCTGGCTTGAGTGGGTTGGCATTAGGGAAAGTCCTGTGCCGTTTTCAATTGGTTTGCAGCTTGATGAGCCTGTTGATGGTGAAGGCCTGTGGAGTCTTGATGTATTTTTACGTGGAAAGAAAAATGTGGATGAGATATATGGTGTGAATGACAAGGCTGTACCTACGGTTTGGCGTTCGCATTTAGACAGGGTCAGCCGCGAGCAGGAGCGTTGGGTGCGGTTGATTCCTTGGTTGGAGGATGAAGCGGATAGTGTTAGCGATGGTGTTTCGCTCGTTTCTGAGGATGGAGCGGATAGCGATAGTGAAGGCGTTTCGCTGGTTTCTGAGGACGGAGCGAAACGTTTGAAGTCTCACTTAACTGAGGATGAAGCTTGGATGTTCCTAACTGAGGCAAGTGAAACACTTGTCGCATTGAATGTGGAGATCCTCCTCCCTTCCTGGTGGCAGGCCATGAAAAATGCCAACTTAAAGGTGAAAGCATCGCTGAAAGGAACCTCTAGTCACAGACCTTCATTTGTCGGACTACAGGCGATGCTCGATTTTAATTGGCGCTTTTCTATGAATGGCGTAGATTTATCCGAGGATGAATTCCGCGGGCTTGTTGAGGAGAAACGGCGGCTTGTTTATATTCGTGGCCGCTGGGTCAAGCTTGATCCACAATTCATCAGGCAAATTCAGGATTTGATGAAACAGGCGGAAAAAGAAGGGCTACATATTCGGGACTTGCTTGAGCAGGAGCTGATTGAATCCCCCGCTTCCGAGGATGAATTGGAAAATCCAAAAGCATTTGCACGGATTCAAATTGAATTAAATCGGCAGTGGAAGCAAATGGTGAAACAGCTTTCGGAAATCAAAGAAATTCCTGAACAGCCTGTTCCTGAGAGTTTGGTCGGGGAATTGCGTCCGTACCAGCAGCTCGGGATGAGTTGGCTGTGGTTTTTGCGCCAGTACGGCTTTGGTGCTTGTCTTGCCGATGACATGGGTCTTGGGAAGACGGTTCAGCTGATTGCTTATTTGTTGATGGTGAAGGAGAAGGAACGTTTTGAGGGGTTGGAGTCGGGTGGTTCGGCTGAGATGCGATCTGGTGGAGATGATGCTTCGGCTGAATTCCAGGGGGTTGTGAACCCTCGAGCAAGCAGTGGGGAGTCTGCTTCGGTCAATTCTAAGGTAACCCGCCGTAAGAGTGATGAAGATGGCGGAGCTTCTGCAAAGGAACCGACTAAAGCAGCGTTGATTATTTGCCCTACCTCCGTTCTTGGGAACTGGCAGAAGGAGCTGGAGAAATTTTCACCGAGCATGGAAATCTATTTGCATTACGGGAGCAACCGCCTAAAGGAAGATGCTTTTTCGGAAAAAGTAAAAAATGTTGATGTTGTGCTTACCTCTTATGGACTAAGTCATTTGGATTCAGAGGAATTTCATTCGATGATTTGGAGCACGATTGCAATTGATGAAGCGCAGAATATAAAAAATGCGGCAACAAAGCAGTCCCGTGCCGTTCGAAAATTAAAGGGCCGCCACCATATTGCTTTAACCGGAACGCCGATGGAAAACCGACTATCGGAGTTATGGTCAATTTTCGATTTTACCAATCACGGCTATTTAGGTAGTCTTGGTCAATTTCAGAAAAAATTCGTCATCCCAATTGAAAAGGATGAAAAAAAGGAAAAAGTGCACGAGCTCCAATCGTTGATCCGTCCATTCTTGCTACGCCGGACGAAAAAGGATGAAGAGGTTGCTCTAAACCTCCCTGACAAGCTGGAGCAAAAAGAGTACTGTCCGCTAACTGCTGAACAGGCGTCACTATACGAACAGCTTGTTCAAGACACCTTTGAACAAATTGAAAAATTATCAGGCTTTGAGCGCAAAGGATTAATTTTACAAATGCTAAGCCGCTTGAAACAATTGTGCAACCACCCTGCCCTTTATTTAAAAGAAAAATCAGTGACACGACAGCTCCTCGATCGATCAAATAAACTGGAGAAGCTTGCTGAACTCATTGATGCCGTATTGGAACAGGGCGAAAGTTGTTTGATTTTCACCCAATACATTGAAATGGGTGAAATGATCAAAGCGTTGGTGAAGACAAAGTTTGGGGTCGAGGTCCCGTTCTTAAATGGAAGTGTGCCAAAAACCAAGCGTGATGAGATGATTGAACAGTTCCAAAACGGGGAGTTTCCAGTCTTCTTGCTCTCGTTGAAGGCTGGTGGCACTGGATTGAATTTGACTGCAGCGAACCATGTAATTCACTACGACCGCTGGTGGAATCCTGCCGTTGAAAATCAAGCAACTGACCGGGCATACCGGATCGGCCAACAACGCTTCGTCCATGTGCACAAGCTAATTTGCACCGGAACGCTTGAAGAAAAGATCGATGCCATGCTCGAAAAGAAGCAATTTTTAAATGATCAAATTATCCAAAGCGAAAACTGGATTACCGAGATGTCAACAGATGAGCTGAAGGATTTAGTGTATTTGGGGTAGGATTGTGAAATGCGAAAGTAACGAGGACTCAGTGCTGGGATAAGTGCTGGGTTCTTTATTTTGTTTGGGAGTATGTGTGGAGTCGGGGTAATTAGTTCAAGTTGTTTTTATTTGGTTAGATTACCTCGCCAGTCCCCGGACTGGCGTTTTAGCTGATAAATTTACCGGCTCCTAGGCAGTTAGCGGGTATATTGTAAAACGTGCGGGTAAACGGAGCATTCTCGCGGGTACCTTCAATAGTTTGCGAGAATCAAGGGAGTTTTTTTAAAAGGATACTGTAATTTTCAATAATCATATACCTAAAGTAAACAAAGACCGCCGGATTTTACCCGGCAGTCTTTGTAACCCTATTTACAACTTTTTCTTTTCATTTCTCACAAGAATCTGACCTTTATGCTTAAGGCTCATTTTATCCTTTGGGGCTTCGGTTAGGAAAAGCACCTTTTTTCCCTTTTTAACAAGGAAGTGGTTAAAGACGTTATAAACAGCTTCCTTTGTGAGGTCCTGGTCGTCTCCAAATAATTGCAGTGAATTTCCATTAAAATTGAAATTAATCTTTTTTGAAAGTTGGGGATCATTGTAGCAGTAAGTCTCATCCGATAAGCCTGTAAGTGGGATGAATTGGTACGGAGGATCCATGGGTGCGGGAGTTTGCTCATCTAAAAGTTGTAGTGCGTCGAAGAAACCAGGCTTTTCAATCATTTGAATCTCATTATCACCTGGCTGCTTTCCAATAAAAATAATGACAATGCCCAAGACCTTTTTCGGAAAAAGTAAAAACCAATTATCTTTCATTCGCAAATTTCCTCCTATTATTACAATTTTTTACATTCACTAGTATTATTCGACTACTAATTACCTTTTTCCTGCCAATTAATTTTTACCATAAACCCAGTAACAATAGAGTTATACACTATGTGTGTAGAAATTCAACAAATAACATCGTGCGGATTTTACACATTTAAACTTTCCACTTCTTTTTCCCGTTAAGTTAAAGTCAATCATTTAAACGGCGGTGGAAAAGATGTCTTTATCCGAAAAATTAAAGCAACTGCGTGATAGCAGAAACTGGTCACAGCAGTATTTGGCAGACAAGATGAAGCTTGACCGATCTACGATTAGTCGTTATGAAACTGGAAAAAGCATTCCTCCTTATGAGATCGTTATCCAGTTTGCGGAAGCTTATCAGGTAGAAAAGGATTATTTAGTCGTTGAATTAAACAACTTACTTTCGATTAAAGAGAAAGCTGCATATATATTAAAGGAAAACCCTTTGGATAAGGATTTAGAGGCTATCCTTCAGTTAGTCCAACAGGAGCCCGATTTAAAAAGCATACTCATGGATATCAATATAATGGAATCGAACCGGAGAGCTTATTTTTTGGAGAAAACGAAGGCAGAAATGAAGGTACTGAAAAAGTATAAATGGCTATAAAGAAAACTTGGCTAGCGCCAAGCCTTAGCGCCGGCGATTGCCTAGTTGCCCTTATGCGATTTAAGTGTTGATTAATAATAAAACGCTCAGAACATCCTTTAATGCAATAGCTAAGTTAAACTTTCTTATTAGCTAAGAATACGAAGAAGCTGCTGAATAATTTTCAGCAGCTTCTTTTTAAAAAAAGGGGGTTTTATAAAAGTATTCCCATAGGGGTAGTTTTTATACAATGGATGATGAATTTATAAGAATTTTTTGTTTTTAACAAGATTTCCGTTTTTACGGACGCAACCACTCTCTTTCTATTAAACCAGGAAACCTATTATGATTCACCACGCTTTTTATACGAAATTACTTGGTTTTTATTCACTTTACTCTTCTCTTTATACAAATTCTCACAACTTTATTCAAACAAAGTCACCCTCTATACGAAGCCAATTGATTTTTATTCGAACCCAAAAAAACTCCAGCGTAAACTACGCTGGATAAGGGGGAGGTATTTTGCGGAGAAGCGATTGATTCTGTCTTAGTGGGGGAACACTTTGATGGGAATGTAACTTACGAATGAAGCGATTTGCGGGCAGATGCTTTAGATGTAGGGTGTATGATCAGGTTTCTGGGGCTATTTTCCTTGTTGAGAAGTTGTTGTTCTCTCAGCTGCCATTCAAGCTGGACAATTCGCTTTTGCAGGTGATCAATTTTTTGATTTGCTTTTCCTACCATTTTGATTAAACTTTCAAGTAACAATTCTAGGCTATTTGCTACATCACTATTAAAGGCCAATTGGCATTTCCTCCTTTACAGGTTGTTCTGCTTTAGGCTTGCTACTGAGGAAACGAATCGACTCGGCGACCACTTCTGTTACATATACTCTAAGTCCCTCCTTGTTATCGTAATGGCGGGTTTGAATTTTCCCCGTAATTCCGACTACATATCCCTTTTTGCAATATTGGTTCGTATTTTCGGCTGCTTTTCGCCATAGTGTGCATTGGACAAAGTCTGTATCAACTTCGCCATTTTGATTTCGGTAATGCCGACTTACTGCTAGTATCACATGCATCACCGGCGTTCCATCTGATGTTATTTTCAATTCGGGATCCTTGGTCAATCTTCCAACTAAAGTAACTTGATTTATCATCATAATCTCCTTTCTGTTTGATGGTTATATCCTACTACTTGCTCGCCCTCATGTAAAAAAGACATAATAAAATTTTAGATGCAAATTGATTCTCAAAATTCTTTTTTACCTAGGCGAAAATTCAATTTTGGAGCCTAATTTATGTACAAAATTCAATTTTCACAATTTCGACAAATATTTTTCGACAATGGGTTTAAATAAGATTGTGTTATAATCTTACTTAACAAACTCCGGATAGTGCTTGTCTATAGAAATGGCTCCCTTAGTAAATGAAAGAAATGAGGAGGATCACGATGAAAACCTTTAAGTTAGTCTCATTAGAAGTTGTGGAAGATGATAGGATTATTGAGGTTCCATTAACCAATGGATTGATTATTAATAAGGAAGATGAGAAATCTACCTGGCTGCTTGAAGCATATTCAGAGCAATCCCTCTACGACTATTTCAAAAAAATTACTGACGAGAATAGAGAAATTATTGTTCAGGCCATCATCACGAAAAGGGAAAATGACCCAGCCTTTTTTCAAACAAAAATTACCTCATTAAAAAAATTCGAGCATCATATAAGTGTTTTATTTGAAGGTCGCTTGCGTCGTACCAAGGTGAACTATTCCGAATTATTACTGGAATCCCTTCTTCAAAATGGACTTTCTGGAGACGAACTTCTCCGTGAATTTAAAGAAAAAATAAAAAGGAAGCCTCGGTTAACATAAATACACTTTCGCCAGCCTGCAGTAGGGCTGGTCTTTTTTATAAATTAACCCTTTCCATGTAAAAAATGGCGATGGTACTCCCGCTCCAGCCTATTTTTAGTAGGAGCAGGCATGTATTTCTTTATTTACTCACATTCTTTTGAAAAAATTGATTATTCTCCAAATTATTACACAAATATCGACAATTTCAGTGTAAAATGGAAAGAGACATTCAAGGAAATGGGGAAGCAGGATGAAATTCACAATTCGTAAAAAACTGATTGGCGGATTTTTAGCTGTACTTTTGCTGCTTGCAGGCATAGTCGGAATTGCCAATTTTGAAATTAGCCAGATGGATCAATTGTACAGCCAAATTTTAGACCAGGATGCCCACGAAGTGGACATGATCCAAAACTATAAAGCTGAATTATTCAAGCAATCGAATTCAGTGAGTGCATACCTTTTAACAAAAGATTCTACAGCAGTTACAAACTATCAAATTGCTTTTTCAAAATTCACAAAGGCGTACAACGAAATTGAAAGCGCTGAAAAAGATAGCAAAGGTATGGAATTATTAACTAAAATGAGATTAAGCCAAAATCAATTTTTACAAGTTGTTAATAAAGAAATTGAGCTTAAAAGGCAAAATATGCAAGATGAATACATAACACTAGCAACCACTACAGCTAAGGATGCTGGGGATCGGTTTCAAACGGCCGTGGATGATGTAGTAAAGTACAAATCACAACAAATGCAAGATGACCGCGATTTAGCCAATAAACAAATGAATGGGGTCAAATTGATCATTCTAATTATCAGTGCCCTTGCAATTGTTATTAGCATCGTTATTGTTACGTTAATCAATTTCTCGATTTCGAGACCTGTCGTGGCTGTTTCCAATTCGCTTAAGCAGTTAGCTAGTGGAAATTTAACAGTCCCAGATTTGAGGGTGAAAAATCGGGATGAAATCGGCGTCCTTGCGAGCTCTTTGAATGGGCTATCCCATCATTTAAAAGAATTGATCGGAATGGTTTATGATTCTTCTGTTCGTGTTGCATCATCTAGCGAGCAGTTACTGGCAAGCAATGAACAAAACTCACGAGCTGCGGAACAAATAGCACAAAGTGTCCAACAAACAGCTGCTGGATCTGAAAAGCAGATGGTTCACTTTGAGGAAGTATCCAGCTCTGTCCAAGAAATGGCCACAGGAATCCTTCAAATTTCACATTCTAGTGAAAGCATGAAAGAATCAACTGACAAGGCAACACACTTAGCTAAAAATGGTTCTCTATCAGTACAAGCCGTTGTATCACATATGCATGATATCAATATTTCATTTGAAGAAACATCGAAAATTGTCTCCATGCTAGGTAGTCGTTCGAAAGAAATTGACGGAATTGCATCACTTATTACCGATATTGCAGAACAAACTAATTTACTTGCCCTAAATGCTGCAATTGAAGCAGCACGGGCTGGCGAGCATGGAAAAGGGTTTGCTGTTGTTGCAGATGAAGTACGAAAACTAGCTGTTCAATCGAAAAATTCAGCTGATAAAATTGCAAATATGATTCGCTTTGTACAAGAAGAAACAAATCAAGCCATCCATGCTGTTGAAAACGGTAATCATATAGTAGATAAGGGGCTTTCTGCCACAAAAGAAGCCAATCAAGCCTTTTCAAATATATCCTCCTCGATTGAGGAAGTTTCTTCAAAAGTGGAAGATGTATCAGCTGCAGTTGAGGAATTAACAGCCCAAAGCACGACAATCGTTCAAACCATTGAATTTGTAAAAGAAATCGCCGAACAAGGAATGCTTACAACCCAAGAAAGCTCTGCTTCAACCCAAGAACAAGTCGCAACAATGGAAGAGGTAACTGCATCTGCCCACGGACTCACCAAACTTGCCGACGAACTTCAAACGGCAGTTTCGCAGTTTAAATTGTAATTGTAGGTTGCACTGAGCGTAAGCGTCTTTGAGGAGCTAGGTACTAAAGTCGGTTCTGATTTCATTTAGTTCTTCGAGGGAAAAACAGCTCTCGTTCTTCAGGGGGCCAAGCTGCTAGTGCTAACCAGATAAATTCCGAAATCTGCAAAAAAAGACCAAGCCAATTACAAATAAATAAATTTAACAGAAAGCATCGCAATCCGCGATGTTTTTTTTTGAATTTATATCCTGTTCCTTATTAAATTTAAGTACGAAGTTCAATCGAGAGAGAAACTTTTATATTTAAATGACTATTTTTAGCTGATTGAGGGTGGCTAAAGCTTTAAAATCAAGGGCCTATTTATGTGCAAAGTTTCCTTTATATCCGTTTTGAGAAGGTTTACTTTTGAAAAAACGGGGTTTATTTGCGAAAAGAGTTATTCCATTTGCGAAAAAGAGTATTCCATTTGCGAAACAACTATTCATCGACCTTCATATTTTGTAGCTGACCAAACTTGACCGTTAGGCGTGGATATCGGTGGTAACAGTAAACCCCTTTTTTATAAAAAAAAATGACCAGCAAATCAACTTACGATTTGATAGTCATTTTCATTATATTTTTAATGTTTTTGATAGGCTTTAAGACTGACTGATCTTTTTTGTAGATATATCAGTACATTTTCTCGTTATTCTTCTTTTTTATCTCCTAATGCAAATGTAATTTCAGCTTCACATACAATTGCACCGTCTACAGTGGCAACAGCTTTTCCCTTGCCAATCGGACCGCGTACCCGGACCATTTCGACTTCAAGACGTAGCTGGTCACCAGGTCTTACTTGCTTTTTAAATCGGCAATTTTCAATGCCTGCAAAAAATGCTAAGCGCCCGCGATTCTCTTCCTTTTTTAATACAGCGACAGCACCGACCTGTGCAAGTGCTTCAACAATCAACACTCCAGGCATAACCGGATAATCAGGAAAATGGCCATTAAAAAATTCCTCATTAGCCGAAACATTTTTAATACCAACAGCTCTCTTGCCCTCTTCAACTTCTAAAATTCGATCCACCAGCAAAAATGGATAACGATGTGGAATAATTTCTTTTATTTGCGCAATATCAAGCATTTTAGTACCTCCTCCTAATAATAGGTGTTTATTTTTTTATTTTAACATTTAAGTTCCGTAAATCATAATTCAGTTTCTTTTTTCCAGGATATTTTTTTTGATTGGAATCGACAAATTTTTTAGTTTTTTTTCGAGTGGAAACTTTCTAGATAAAGATTTGTGGGGAATTTGATCAAACGTTTGATCAAAACTAAAACTTATCGAAGTTTGTCATTTTTTCAAGGATATTTGGGATATGTCATAATGCAAAAAAACAGTGTGATTTTTAGAATCCACTGTTTTATAGATATGTTTTGTAAATGTTCTTAATCGTTTCATACGATCAATGGTTATTTTTTATCAATTAGATCGCGGATATGCGTCCAAGTTGATTCTTTAAAAACGTCTGTGGCTTTCCCGCCGCCAATTACTCCATAACCAACAAGGGCACCAGCTGTGACACAGATTATGATCATGCAGATTAAAATAACAAGACGAAGCCAAATGGGGATCAGGCGGATTCTAACCCGTTTTGGGCGTACTTTTGCCTTCGTTGAATCCAAGTTCGAATCCAACTTTGGCTGATTTACATCCATTTTCGGGTCCACTTTTGAAATCTTCGAATCTGTTTTTGAGGAATTTTCCGAATTCAATTTTGAACTTAACTTGGAATCTGATCTAGAATCCATTTTTGATTTCAATTTTGAATCCAATTTTGCTTGTTTTAATTCCATTTTAGCCTGTTTTGCCCTTTGCTTTTCATCTGATTTTGCCTGCTCTGCCATTCTCATCTCTTCAAGCTTTAGCTGCTTATATTCTTCCCTTGTTTTTGGCCGATTTGCCGACATTTTCAAGTACCCCTTTTAGCGAATTCCGTTAATTAGACCCATCATTTGGTCAGACATCGTGACTGATCTTGCTTGAAATTGATAAGCACGCTGTACGCTAACTAAATCAGTCATTTCCTTCGCCATATCTACGTTTGAATTCTCAAGCATTCCTTGCCCAATTGAAATTTTCTCTCTTTGCTGCCCAGTCAAGTTAGTAAATATGTTGTTAGTGCTTCCAGCCGGCACACTATCTGGGAGACCGATTAAATTGCCGCCCTTTTGTTCAAAAAACTGTGGTTTATTGACTTGGATTACACCAAGATTGTAAGAGTTCTTGGTTCCATTCGTCATGGTCACATCCAACGAGCCATTTGGATTCACAGTGTATTTACTTGCATCGCCTGTTATTGTGATCGGGTGATTGCCTTCATCCAATACTGGATTTCCATCACTTGTGACAAGCATAACCTCATTCTTGGCAACCGGCGTTAAGTAAAAAGCGCCATCTCGTGTATATTGGATCGAGCTAGAATTGTCCTTTTGTACTAAGACCTTATAATACTGACCTTCCGTTTGAAAAGCTGTATCAAGCTCACGTCCCGTTGATTTTAGACTTCCTTGTTTCATATCCGTTAGTATTTGTCCTAATTTAGCCCCTGAGCCTTGACGGATCCCATTTGGTGTTAACCGGTTTTGCTCAGCGCTAGCATTCGGCTGATTGTTCAACTGGCTGAAAAGCAAATCAGTGAACCTAGCTTGTTTACTTTTAAAACCATTCGTATCCACGTTTGCGAGATTATTACTTATTATGTCCATTTGCTTTTGCAATTGACTCAACGTATTTGTAGCAGTAATCATTGTGCTATTCATGTGTATCCCTCCTTTTTAAAAGGTAGTTATTCATGCTAGGTTGTGGCAAGGTTTAAAAAATTAGCCGATTTTGCCAACTTCATTTGCTGCTTTTTGCATGCTTTGGTCGTAAGCCTGTAATACTTTTTGGTTTGCCTCGAAAGTGCGGTATGCCGTTAGCATGTCTGTCATAGCTTTGGTCACATCTACGTTAGATTGCTCCAGCACGCCCTGCTGCAGCTTGAATTGAACGCCAGGCTGGTTTGATGCATTGGTAAGGGCTGCGCCGTTCTCCGTTCTGTATAGGCCACTGCCTTCTTTTATAAGCCGCTGTGGATTATTGGAAAATGCAATCCCTAGTTGGGCCTTTTCCCCGTTCATTCCTGTTATCGTTCCATTTTCACCTAGAGTAAACTGATCGCTCGAAAGTTGAATCTTTTGGCCTTTGTCATCTAATAAGTAGAGCCCTTCGTTTGTTGTCAAAAATCCCTCTGGATCCAGCGTGAAATTGCCATTCCTTGTGTAACGAGGCTGACCAGACGAGCCTTGAACTGTGAAAAAAACAGAACCCTTTGCTGGCATATTCACATCAATCAGAGCCATGTCTGTTTTATTACCCGTATCCTGCATGTCCCCTTGGATAAACTTCGGAATGGCTTCCTGTAGATAAACACCAGTGCTAAGCGATCCGATGGGCTGGCTGGTGGGCGACTTTGTATTCATTCGTTGCATCAACAATTCCGGGAAGTCACGCAATGATGATTGGTCTTCTTTAAACCCCGGAGTATTCGCATTTGCTATATTATTTGTTAGCATTTCCGTCCTACGCTGCTGTGCCATCATTCCGGTTGCAGCTGTATAAAAACCTCTTAACATGTTTTACACCTCTATTATGGATGTCAATATTCCATCTACATATAATCTATTATAAAAAATTTTTGCAAAATACACATTAACTTTTTGCAGAAAATAGTGATTTATTGTAAAAATAGGTCAAAATACCACGAATGATGAGTGAATGTGTCCACATAATTCACTTTTTTGGGGTGTTGAGGGTGGAGGCTAGCTAAAATTAGAGTTTTTTGGACTTGGAGATTTTTTTACAGAGTTAGGATGGGGGTTTCATGGGGTATGCATTATTTTTGGAGTTATGGCGTTTATTCAGCCCCTTTTCCATAAAAAAAAGTCTAATAAACAAAGCATGTCCGCCTTGTTTATTAGACTTTTCCGATCATTCATTAACCTAATCTCTTTTTTGGAAGACGATCGATGTTGTCAAGCATGATTCCTGTTCCGATAGCTACGCAGTCCATAGGATTTTCGGCAACGAGAACGGGTACCTTAAGCTCGTCAGCAAGGAGTAGATCGATTCCGTGTAACAATGCTCCTCCACCTGTTAAAATAACGCCACGGTCAATAATGTCGGCAGATAATTCAGGTGGTGTGCGTTCAAGAACACTTTTTGCAGCTTGAACAATAACGGCGACAGATTCGCGCAATGCTTGTTCAATTTCTTCGGAATAAACTGTAATCGTACGTGGCAACCCACTGACCATATCGCGGCCGCGGATTTCCATTTCTTCCGAGCGAGAACCAGGGAATACGGTTCCGATATTGATTTTAATATTTTCAGCGGTGCGTTCACCGATCAACAATTTGTATTCACGTTTAATGTAGTTTAATATTTCCATATCAAACTTGTCACCGGCCATTTTTATGGAGGAAGAAGTTACGATATCACCCATGGATAGAACGGCAACATCCGTCGTTCCCCCTCCAATGTCAACTACCATGTTACCGCTTGGTTGGAAAATATCCATTCCAGCGCCAATTGCTGCCACTTTTGGTTCTTCTTCTAAGTAGATTTTTTTGCCACCACTTTTTTCAGCTGCTTCTCTGATAGCCTTTTGCTCAACACTTGTAATGTTCGTTGGGCAGCAGATCAAAATACGTGGTTTTGATAAAAATCCTTTAACGTTTAGCTTATTAATAAAATGTTTTAACATTGCTTCAGTAACATCAAAATCTGCGATGACACCGTCTTTTAGGGGGCGAATTGCGACAATGTTCCCCGGCGTACGTCCAACCATGCGACGAGCTTCTTCACCGACCGCAAGAACACGATTTGTGTTTTTATCAATTGCCACCACAGAAGGTTCATTCAAAACAATTCCACGGCCTTTAACGTGAATTAACACGTTTGCAGTTCCTAAATCTATCCCAATATCCCTAGCAAACATTCTCTTTTCTTTCCTCCTCAGAACGGAATCCAACTACTATAACTAATTGCTTATTTTATCATATCCATTCTAACTTACATACAAAAAGTTGTAAATATTTGCAGATTGATGGGAAATCTTGAGGATTCCAAAAGAATGCTACCGAAAATAAATTATTTGTGCCTATTTATTCCTTTTTTAAAAAGAAAACTCGCTGATTGGCGAACCCCTCCAAAGGGCGATGGCAGAAGCGTAGTTGTCCTTATGCACTAGCAGAATTTATGAATATAAATTCTGCTTGGCTAAAAAAATTCTTTCACATTACTTTACAACTTCTCCTTCTTTTTCTTCTTTTTGATATTTCATTTTTGTTGCTTCTCCGCCTCTTAGGTGGCGTATGGATTTATGATAATCTAAAATTTCTTTTACCACATTCGCAAGATCTGGGTTAATTTCAGGCAGTCTCTCTGTCAAATCTTTATGGACTGTACTTTTGGATACGCCAAATTCCTTCGCAATTACGCGAACTGTTTTTCTCGTCTCCACGATATACTTTCCAATCTTGATTGTTCTCTCTTTGATGTAATCGTGCACACTACTCGCCCTCCCTAAATTGGATGTAAGAAGTGTGAAATGAGACTCGCTTATCACTTCATTGAAATACTGTCATCCATTTGATAGGGCTCCCCTGTCAAACGGCAGAAAGTTTGAAACACCTTCTAATTATCATGAATAAACATATCCCCAACTAAAATCCCTTTATCATCAAACGACTCTTCACCTCAAACACTTTCCTTTGTAAAGGTTTGTAACATTTTATTAGCTTGGATACGAGATTATGCACAAATGGCTCAATCGGGACAAGGTATTTCTCAAGTTTTTTGAATATTGGACGAAAAAATCCACTTCTATTTTTCCAGTACTATGCTAAAATCAGGCTGTCCGACCATTCGACAAGTGGTCAAAAAATTTGCAGCCCTTACAGTCATTATGTTTTTTTAGGAAATAGGGGGATGTTTCCTTATTTCCCGAGAAATTTGTCATTTTATAGAGCATTGTGAAGAAAGGAACTTTGTATGCAGCCTTTTACAGAAAGAGCAGTTACCCTCATAAAAAATATTCCTAATGGGAAAGTCATGACATATGGCCAGATTGCCAGATTAGCTGGCAGCCCTCGGGGGGCCAGGCAGGTCGTCAGAATTCTCCATTCACTCAGCCGAAAGCATAACCTACCATGGCACAGAGTCATTAATTCAAAAGGGGAAATTAGCTTTAAAGATGAAGAGCAACGTTTATTATTGAAATGTGAAGGAATTGAAATTAGTAAAGAGGGTTTCATTTTACTTGAAAGGTATTTATATCAACCTGAATAACGTTTTTATTAAATTTACAAAAAAAACCAGTTGCGCACCCCTGATTGCAGAGTGCTAAAGAAAACTCGCTGATTGGCGAGCCTCTAAGGGCGATGATTAGGCGGAGTTGCCCTTATGCGCGAGCAAAATTTATGGACATAAATTTTGATTAGCCAAAAAAAAGAGAAGGCATATGCCTCCCCTTTTATTCCATATTAAGAATTTGTATTATCAGTTGAGTCAGTCGAGTTATCTAATGGAGACGTTGCTCCGTCGTCAGTTGGATCTACCTTTTGTTTTTGATTGATCTTTTGACTGTCATCACTCTTTTGACTGGCATTCTCTTTATCTGCCTGGGTCTCCGTAGACTTTTCTTCCTGTAATGCGCTCAACGGTTTATTGAAATAGTTTTGCGGATTGACAGCAACGCCATCTTTACGGATTTCAAAATGTACATGTGTTCCAGCTTTTTCATTGAGCAAGCTTTGTCCAGCCGTGGCAATAGCTTGTCCTTGATCTACTTGTTCGCCAACCTTGATCTTCACAGCTTTAACTGATTCATATAGGGTTACAATTCCTTTGTCATGTTCAATTTCAATAACATTCCCTAATAATGAATCCTCTTCCACCTTTGTCACTGTTCCACTTAATGCAGCCACAACTTCAAAGGCTTCACCATTTTTCATTCGGTAGTCGATACCTGTATTTGGTTCATACGTATTATTGTAAACTACTAATGAAGCCTCCTGATCTTGCTTGTTGCCCTTGAAATCATAGAATTTCTTTTCGACAACTACTTGATCAGAATCCTTAACAGGCATTACGAAATTTTCCATTGAACGGCTTACTTCGACAGATGGTTGCTGATACTTTTTACCAGCAATATCAGTGGACTTGTAATCATATTTGTCTGAAGCACTGTTACCTGCGCTTTGATACCATAGGACCGCTGTCAAAATGATTGCTGCACTTGC
Organism: Neobacillus sp. PS3-40; assembly: GCF_030915485.1. Lineage (GTDB taxonomy): Bacteria > Bacillota > Bacilli > Bacillales > Cytobacillaceae > JAUZPL01. The sequence goes on from NZ_CP133266.1 coordinate 2,057,666, forward strand.
AATATAAATGGCTGGAAATACCCAACGCTTTTTGAAAAAGCGTTTAAAGCTGGAGCTTTGAGAAGATCGGTTTTTTTCTTCCTCTCTCATTTTCATCACCTCAGCAATCATTCTGAACAAATAAGTAGAATTATATACACTTGTCAAAAAATTTTTTCTATTTATTTTTCGACAAAGGGACTATTTTTATGCATAGGAGGATGAATTTTTTTGAAATTTTTAAAATGGTAAGTGTTCTAACTCAATTATGGCTGGTGATATACTCGATTCTTATATTTTCTTGTAAAAGGTAAGTCCATTTGGGAGAGAATTTTCTGCATACTATCTGGGGAATCAATGTGGAGGAATCTAAACCACGTTTTACCCGCCAACTTCTTTAGACCCACTAAATTTTTTAAACTAAAAACGCCAGTCCGGGGACTGGCAAAGTAATTTTTCAGTTTTTCCCGCTAACTCTATCTACCCACCATATCCCCACAACCAACGCTATTTCCTCGCCGTAATTGTTGCAAGCATTGTCTCAGCGGATGTAATATCCACTCCTTGGTAGTAGTGCTTAATGATTTCCTGGTAGTTGTCTCCTTCAGATGCCATTCCATTTGCGCCGTATTGGCTCATTCCGACCCCGTGACCGTAGCCGCGGGTGCTTATGATGATATTGTTACCTTTACGCACCCAAGAGAAGTCTGAGGATTTGAGATCGAGCCTTTCGCGTATTTCTCTGCCTGTTAAAACTTTGCCTTTAATGTTTACCTCGCCAACGCGTTTTCCAGCGGTTCGATCGGTGATTTTGCCTATTGTTGTGCTTCCTGACAGTTTTACTCCTAGCTTCGTTTCAAATTCTTGAACAGAAAGTATTTTTTGATTGTTGAATTTAGGAGACTCCTTATCCCAGGGACTTGCCACACTTCTTAAATACGGGAATGAATTAGGCCAGTAATCTTCGGAATTCTCTGTGTACCCATTGCTTGTAGAAAAAAACATTGCACTAATCACTTGGCCTTTATAGGTAATAATTTGCCCGCTTGTTGCTCTTACTGCTTTTAAAATTTTCTCTTTTTTCCAGCTATAATCGATTCCCCATATTTTCTTGAGTTCATCATCGCTATTGTAGACCTGATTAATGACTGTGTCGCCTACCACAGCCCCTTTTGGCAGCTCTGGGTGGTCTTTGCTTAGCATTTGTTTAACAATATATGTTCTGGCTGTCAAGGCCTGTGCCTTAAGTGCCTCATCCCCAAACTCTGCTGGCATTTCTGCTGCAACTACACCAACAAGGTAATTCTCCAGAGGAATATTTTCAATTTTCGACTTGGAAAAACGGTAAACAGCCACTTCTACACCCGCATCTGCAGTGGGAACAGCATTTACATTTTTTGAAGGTGCATGTGTCAATGTCTCACCTAATTTTCCGCTGGATTTTCCCTCTGAAAAGGGGAGGACGAGTACTGCTGGAATAATCAAAGTAACAACAAAAAGGATGGATAGTAGTACGATAAGTGGTTTAGTCTTAATCATGAAAGTGCCTCCAGTTTGTAAATTAAACGATGACAATCGTCTCATTTCATACATATGGAGGGGGACAAGCTTTTATGACTAAATTTGACTAAGCCTTGTAACGTTCAAAAAATCATTGCGGAAGGAACCTCTTTTTTCATAAAAAGCTATTAAAGGTAAATGTTGATATTTGATACCTGTCCGAATTCTTAATAGACGGATAAATTCCTGTTAATTAGTAAATTGGATTAAAAATAACTTAAATAGACGGAGAGTTTCCGCCTATTGACTCAAAAACCGCGAAAATGGGGGACTTTGCGTTGCGTAACCGGAAAACCTCCGCTTATACACCTCGAAACGAGCTCCATTCTGCATTTAACCGAAAAATTTCCGCTTATTTTATTTTCGTTGGTTTCTCGGATTACTCGAGTAATGATTGCCGTTATTAGCCGTATAAAAAAAACCTCTTCCAAAAACAAAAGCCGAAAAACGCTTCTGTCATACATCTGACAGCTACATTCTTCGGCCTGCTCAATTCTTATTCAGTTCACACTATTATGCGTTCAAATCAATAATAAACGATTCTTTATCAGCGAATTCTGCTTCGTTAATACGCTCAACGTCAGCTCCAAGGCTAGCTAATTTTAAATGGAAGTCAACATAGCCACGGTCTAAGTGCTTAAGCTCAGTAACGCGTGTAACTCCATCAGCAACTAATCCTGTTAAAATTAACGCAGCAGCTGCGCGTAAGTCTGTTGCGGATACTTCAGCCCCTTGTAGCATAGAAGAACCATTTAAGATAACTGAACGTCCCTCAATTTTAATATCTGCATTCATACGGCGGAATTCTTCCACATGCATAAAGCGGTTTTCGAAGACGGTTTCAGTGATCATACTTGTGCCTTCAGCACGAAGTAAGAGTGCCATCATTTGCGATTGCATATCAGTTGGAAAACCAGGGTGCGGCATTGTTTTAATATCAACCGCTTTTAGCTTTTCTGGGCCGATAACGCGAACGCCATCATCTTCTTCCAGAATTTTAACGCCCATTTCTTCCATTTTGGCAATTAATGAGGATAAATGTTCTGGAACTGCACCTTGGACAAGTACATCTCCAGCTGTAATCGCTGCAGCTACCATAAAGGTACCAGCTTCAATACGGTCTGGAATAATTGCATGGTCTGCTCCAAATAATACCTTTACGCCTTCAATTCGAATCGTACCAGTTCCGGCACCAATTACTCTTGCTCCCATTTTGTTCAAGAAGTTAGCAAGATCAACGATTTCAGGTTCTTTTGCAACATTTTCAAGGATGGTAGTTCCTTCAGCTAAGGTTGCTGCCATCATAATATTTTCTGTTGCACCAACACTTGGAAAATCTAAATAAACTTTTGCACCTTTTAAGCGGCCATCAACCTCCGCTTCGATAAAGCCATTCCCTACTTTTACTTTCGCACCCATTGCTTCAAAACCTTTTAGGTGCTGATCGATAGGACGGGATCCAATGGCACAGCCACCTGGCAATGCAACCCGTGCACGACCATTGCGGGCAAGTAATGATCCCATAACAAGAACGGAAGCACGCATTTTTCGAACATATTCGAAAGGTGCTTCATCTTTTAACTCTCTAGATGCATCTACCACAACTGTATTATTTTCAAACACCACTTCAGCGTTTAGATTGCGTAATACTTCATTAATCGTGTATACATCGGAGAGAGTTGGCACATCACGAATTATACTTTTTCCATCACTTGCTAATAATGATGCAGCGATAACAGGCAATACGGCATTTTTTGCACCTTCTACTTTAACAGTGCCATGAAGCCTTTGTCCGCCGCGGACGATGATTTTTTCCAAGAGTATTCCCCTCCGCGTCCATTTTCTCTATATTAATATTCAATCGTTATGATTGGTGTGCCAACTACAATTGTAGTATTTGCGCCCAATCCTTCTTGGCGTAAGCCTATTTGTAAATTCATATTATTCTTTTCATTTTCAATTGGTTCAGAAAACAAGGGCGAATGTGCCGAAACGGACATAAATGCATCTTCTTTTAAGGCTTCAATTTCACTCGCATTAAAAATAGATAGTAAGTTTTTTACAGTTTTAGGCAAAGCCGTTACCATCTTATCACTGATTTCACCTTTTACACAAGAAAAAATTGTTGGTTTACTAAGAAATATGCCATCAAGCCTATTTTTAAATTGATTGGTTGTAAAAAAGGATTCAGCCTGTTTGTTCCACTCATTACCGAGAACCCTATATACTAAGTACGTATCTACAGGTTCTTTTGTGTGGGTGGTCATCAATTGAAGTATTTCTTTGTGGTTTTTAGAAGTTGGGGAAATTGCTGTTACTTCCCATTTTTGATTGGTATTTGTTACAGACCAATCCCAATTGGGAAACTTTTGTTGAAGATTCTTTGCATATTCCTTTACTTCTTTTTCACTTTTTAGTGTAACCAAATGTTCTCTTGCATAAATAGACCAATCATTGAGCAAAATATGTTCGCCTTTAAAAATGGAAACTATTTTGATTAAATCAAGCTCAACAGCTGCATTACTTGCTTTAGTTTCTATCCCAAATAGAAACAATCCAGCCATAATCAAAAGCAATAAAAAGTAAGTTGCATTTTTCTTCATCTCTACACTCCCCCTTACTACCATTGTTACCAATGATAAGAAGAGCATACTTGGGAAATGTCGTCACTTTTAGACAGGATTTTTAGCTAGCACACAGTTTCCACATAGAATTGATTGTACTCAAAAAATCCACAAAAGGGAACATGTACGAAGACCTAAATTTTTACCAAATGTATTACCTGTAAAATAAGCGGCAGTTGTTTTGACCATTGAAGATAATCAAGGAAAAAATTACTAACTGAAGAACCGATTAAAATAGACAATAATATATAAAGCAAACGTGCTTGAAAAACACGGTTAGGACGAAGTAGCTTATCTAATCGGATTGCCTGTAGCGCCCACCAAGCAAGGGCAATGAAAACTAAATGAGATAGAATACTTAACAATGCCATTTGTCCAAAATCATTTATCAACTTGCCACCGCCTTTATGGAAAAGGAGTGAAGCTTGGCCAACTTATAAATTAGGCTTCGTTCACACAGCCTTTATATTGGTTTACAGATCTTTAGATCCCCTAAATCCCTCTTAATTCAGTGCTTTTTTACACAAAGATAATTCTACCATATTGGGGAATGAAAAACCGAAGTCTATTGCTAAAAATTGGACAAAATTTTTTTATTTACTATGAAAAAATGCTAAATGGTAAACATCACCTAAAAAATGGATGGTGCCTGTCACCTTTTAAGCCCTTATAAGCACAAAAAAAGAAGGGTTCTCCCTCCCCTTCCTTTTTTTGTGCTTATTATTTTACCCCCTATAGCCTTTTACTTCCCCCAAAGTATTAGACTATTTGACCGGCAAATCCATTATTTCAAAAAGTCTTGGAACTGGTTAAAGTGGTTGTGTAGGAAGTCGAGCGCTGTATTTGGCGCTACTCCTAGCAGAACCGATGCCACAACCGAAACGATGATGACAAAAAAGATTCCAAATGGCATGTTGAATTTTGACTTGTCGACAGCTGGTCTGAAAAACATTTGCGCCAAAACACCAAAGTAGTAGAAATATGACACAACAGTGGTTGCAATCATAACTGATGCTAAGACGTAATGAGAGTCTTGACCAACAAAGGCACTTGTAAAGATATTTAACTTCCCGATAAATCCAGCGGTTCCTGGGAAACCAGCGAGCGAGAGGATTAAGACTCCCATTGCGACTGCAAGTATCGGAGAACGGCTGTATAGACCGGCATAATCAGTAATTTTTTCTGAACCCGTTTTTTCAGAGATCAATTGAATGACAGCAAAGGCCCCTAGGTTCATGAACATGTAAGCTACCAAGTAAAACCAGATGGCATCAAACATAAAATAGTTCATTGAGACAAGCGCTACCAGAATGTAACCTGCATGAGAGATACTTGAATAGGCAAACATTCTTTTGATATTTGTTTGCTTTAATGCAACAACGTTTCCGATGATCATTGTTACACCAGCAATTACAGCAAGGTAGTCCTGCATTTTTAGTAGGATTGGTTCAGTACCTGGCCCATCCGTTACTGCAAGACCGAATACAGATAAGATGATACGAATAATGATCACAAATCCAGCCGTTTTAGAGATAACACTTAAAAAGGCTGTAACAGGTGTTGGTGCTCCTTGATAAACATCTGGCGCCCACATATGAAATGGAGCAACCGCTAGTTTAAAGGATAAACCCACAAAAATCATCAAGAACGATAACCCTAACAAGTAAACATGCTGGGGATCTGCTAATGACTGCAGTTTTCCAGCGATTGCCAATAAGTTCGTTGTTCCAGTTAGGCCATAAACATAGCTCATACCGAACAGAGCAATGGCTGTCGAAATACCGCCATTGATGACGTATTTCATCGCAGACTCATTTGATTGTAAATTGTATTTACGCATGCCAGCTAGTATATAAGAAGAAATGGATAACAATTCAAGACCGACAAACAAGGTAATTAAATCCCCGCTTGAAGTCATGATCATTGCCCCTAGCAATGCGGTTAAAAATAAATAATAGAATTCACCGTGGTATTTTTCTATTCCATCCTTTGGAACATAGCTGACTGCCAAAAATAGCACCAGTGCTGAGCCGCATAGTATGATTAATTTAAATGCCTTTGCAAAAGAATCAAGGCGGAATGTATCATCTAATATGGATGTCACATTATTATCGACTAATCCTGCAAGTGATACAATTGCAGCAAAGATCGCAAGGATGCCAATCCAGCCTAAAATTTTTCGATTGATTTTTTTCGGCATAAACAAATCAAGAAGTGAAAGTAATGCAGCAACAGCAACGATGATGAACTCCGGTGTCATGATACCCCAATTATACGATTGCAATGTCTCAAGATCCATCCTTCATCACCCTCCTAACCCAAGCATAATTGTATCTAGTGTGGCGCGAAGCGGTGTGCTGAGAATACTAGGGTATACACCGATTAACACAATTAAGATCATTAGAACAACAACAGGTACAAACTCGACACCTTTTAGATCGAGAATTCCGTTAAAATCACGATGCGATTTACCATACGTAATTCCAAGCACCGACCGAAGCAAGTATGCTGCTGTCATGATAATTCCAAGCGTTCCAACTGCAGCAATAACTGGCATTTCTTGAAATAGCCCTAAGAATGCCATAAATTCACTGACAAAGCCGGACATACCCGGCAAACCAAGAGATGCTAATCCACCTGCTAGTAAAAATCCAGCTGCACGTGGCATTCCATGTGCCATTCCGCCTAGACTTGGAATATCTGTTGTATCCGTACGCTCATAAAAGACTCCAACAATGAAGAACAGCAATGCGGATATTAAACCGTGAGACATAATTTGGAATATAGCACCTTGAATTCCAGCTTCATTCATAGCCGCAAGCCCAATCAACACAATTCCCATATGGGAAATAGATGAATAAGCAAGCACCAATTTGAAATCCGTTTGGATGAAAGCAAGGAAAGCACCATAAAGCAGGTTAATGACGCCCAGAATAGCTAGTAGAACAGCTACTTGTTTAAATTGTTCTGGGAAAAGTCCCATTCCAAAAGTAATTAAACCGTAAGCACCGATTTTTAATAGAATACCAGAGTGGATCATAACAGTTGGAATTGGCGCATTTACGTGAACACGCAGCATCCATGTATGCAATGGGAAAATCGGTAATTTAACACCAAATGCAATCAATAGTCCAAGGAACAAGCCCATCTTCAATTGACCTGACAATGGCGAGATCATATCAACATTTTTATCATTAATAAAGTGATGCAATTGATCGATATTTGTTGTTCCTGTTTTTGCAAACAGAATCATGATCACGATTAATAGAATTGCTGAACCTAAGCCGTTGTAGATTAAAAAGCTAAAGGCAGCCTTTTCTTTTTCAAAATAACCCCATTTTCCGACTAAGAAGAAGGTTGGAATGAGAGTAATTTCGAAAAAGATAAAGAACAAAATCATGTTTTGAGCTGTAAAGACGCCTAGCATTCCTGTTTCTAAAAGCAGGAATAGCATGAAGAAGCCTTTCCACTCTTTTTTAATATAAATGGAAGCAATCGCCGCCAATGTAGCAACTATTGAAGTTAGAACAATTAATAGCAATGAAAAGCCACTAAGTCCAAGTTCATAGTAGACTGAGAATAAATGATGAGTGTCTTTAAAACCTCCGAATTGGATCCATGGAACCGAAACGGAAAAATCATTGAGATCCTTGCCCGCCTGATAATGTAAATAGGTTGCAAGCGAAAGTACTAGGGCCGGTAATGTAAATAGAAAGCCAACTACTTTAATTGCTTTTCCCTTACCTTTTGGCATTAAAGCTAAAAACACAATTCCTAGTAAAGGGGAGAATACCAGGATCGAAAGAACAGAAGATAAGCCCATTTTATAAATACCCCCCTGTTAAAGCAAAGATAACCACTAATACCGCAAGCCCAACGAAAGCAACCGCTCCATACGTTTGAACCTGCCCGCTTTGTAATTTGGAACCAGATAGACCAAGTCCTTGAACAAATCCAACTACTACTCTTACAAGACCTTCGACGATATATACATCAATGAACTGTAAGAAGTAGCTAAATCCTTTTACAAAGGTAAGAATGGTTAATTGGTAAAATTCATCTACATAATATTTGTTTAAAAGAATAGTATGGAGTCTGTCTCCCTTTCCACTTAACCAATTGCGTGAAATAGAGCGTTTTCCATAAATAAGCCATGCAAAGTATATTCCTGCTAAGGAAACAACCGATGCTAAAATCATAATCCATACGGGAGCTTCACCATGTTGAACAAGTGCTTCGTTTCCTTCTGTTAGCCAATCACCAAGGAATGATCCAAACCATGTTGTATTGACGTAACCACCAACGACTGCGAGTATTCCAAGCAGAATCATTGGAAAAGTCATTGAAGCAGGTGACTCATGGACATGTTCTTTTTTGCTCCGCTGCTCACCAGTAAATACCATGAAGAACAAACGGAACATATAAAATGCGGTAAAGAATGCTGCAATCAAGGCAAGCAAGAAAAGAATTGGATGTCCACCTTCCCATGCAGCAGCCAAAATTTCATCTTTACTGAAAAATCCTGCAAATAGTGGAACACCACTGATCGACAATGCTCCGATTAAAAATAATGGCCCTGTAATGCGGAGCTTTTTCCAAAGCCCGCCCATTTCTTCTATTTCCTGTGTATGAACAGCATGAATGACACTTCCTGCTGCAAGGAACAGCAATGCTTTAAAGAAAGCATGTGTCATTAAGTGGAATACTCCACCTACATAGCTGCCAGAACCTAAAGCAAGCATCATGTAGCCAAGTTGGCTAACCGTTGAATAGGCTAGGACTCTCTTAATATCTGTTTGAACAAGGCCAATACTAGCTGCAAAAATAGCGGTGAAACCACCGATTACTGCAATTGTTAATAATGCTGTTTGGCTTGCCAAAAAGAGTGGGTATAGTGCTGCAACTAAGTAAACACCCGCTGCTACCATTGTTGCTGCGTGGATTAATGCCGAAACTGGTGTCGGACCTTCCATCGCATCTGGCAACCATGTGTGTAGCGGAAATTGACCTGATTTACCTACAGCTCCAATAAAGATTAGAATTGCTGTCAAAGTGATCATATTTTGTGCAACAGATCCATCTGCAACAGCTTTAAAAATTGCATCATATTCGAAGCTTTTAGTCTGCCAGAATAATAGAATCATTCCAATAAACAATCCAACATCCCCGATACGGGTCATGATGAATGCTTTTTTTGCAGCAGCCTTTGCTTCTTCTTTGTAAAAATAGAAACCGATTAATAGGAAGGAACCAACACCAACAAGTTCCCAGAAAATATAGGTCTGTAAGATGTTTGGTGAAATTACCAAGCCAAGCATCGAGAATGTAAACATTCCTAAGTAGGCATAGAATACCGGAAATCGCTCATCCCCGTGCATATACCCTTTTGAGTAAGTATGTACTAAGAAACTTACGAGCGATACAATAAACAGCATTAATGCATTTAATTGATTCACTTCAAAGCCCGCTGTTAAATGAATATCTCCTATGGTAAGCCAATCGACCTTCGCTACGTAGTTTGGAGCTGAAAAACGTTCAATCAACACCAAAATTGAGTAGACAAGCGAGGCCAACGTGAAGAGAATCCCCACATAGGCACTAGCTTCCTTAAGTCGCTTACCAAATAGAAGAAGGATCAAAAACGATAATAGCGGGAAAAGCGGTATAATCCATGCATTTTCCATCATTATCACTATCCCCTTTTTTACACGCGCTAATGCTTTTTTATTTCTTTTAACTGCGCGTCAGATTGGGCCCGCTTATTTGCGGGACAGATCATGGTGTGACCATTTATGATTGTTCACCCATTTTTAATGTTTCATTGTGTTCATTTCATCAATATTAACTGTTCGACGATTACGGTAAAGCGAGAATAAGATCGCTATGCCTACTGCTGCTTCTGCAGCTGCTACTGTTATAGCAAACAAGGCAAAAATTTGTCCGGTTATAGATGGAGCAATACCGTACTTGCTAAAGGTCACCAAGTTAATGTTGACCGCGTTTAGCATTAATTCAATTGAAATCAGAACGATAACAGCATTTCTTTTTGTCAAGGCACCGTATAAACCGATACAGAATAAAATTAACGCTAGTGCCAGGAAGGCTGAAGCGGGAATTGAACTCATTCCTCATCCGCCTCCTTCTCATCTTTTTTTGCAAGAACAATCGCACCAACAAGTGAGACTAAAAGTAAAACCGAAGTTACTTCAAAAGGAATAATGTGTTTTGAGTACAAGGCCTTACCAATTTGCAAGGTGTTATTTTCATACAGTTTGGTTGGCACTTGCGCGACATCAAAATTGTAAATTCCGATATAAACAGCAAATGCAAAGCCAACAACACCTAAAAATAACAAGATCTTTCTCACTCTACCACCAGTTGCTTCATTTTCAGCATGGTGATTTGTAAGCATGATCCCAAACAGCATGATAATGGTAATGGCACCAGAATAAATTAATATTTGAGCACCAGCCAAAAATTCTGCTGAAAGTAGTACATAAATACCAGCAATACTAATGAACGTAAATACAAGTGCTACTACCATGTGAATAACCTTTTTAAGGTTTAATAACAGCACTCCACCAATTATCGCAACTAAGGCGAGAATCATAAAGGCAAGGAATTCTCCAGAAAATGTCATGGTTTATTCACCTTCCGTACATTTTCGTCGTTTTCATCCAACCACTGAAGGTCTTTGAATAATGCATCGCGGCTGAATTCTGCAAGCTCAAAATTGTTCGTCATGACAATTGCTTCAGTCGGGCACACCTCTGTACACAAATCGCATAATATACATAATTCAAAGTTAATATCATACGTATCGATGATTTTACCCTTTTTAGTAGGGTCAGGGTGCTTTTTACCTATTAGGTTTATACATTGGGTAGGGCAAATGTTCATGCACTGATTGCACACGATACATTTTTCCGGATTAAACTTTTGGATTCCACGAAACCGGTCCGGAAGCGGAAGCGGCTTATTTGGATAATCATAAGTGACTTTTTGTTTTGTTAATTGCTTTAGGGTATATTTTAAGCCTTTTGTAAATCCAAGCACGTTTTTCACCCCTTTTTTAAAAGTAGGTTTCTTCTATTAAAAGAAGAGAGTTTTGATCAAAGCAGTTAAGAAAATATTGGCTAATGAAATTGGGAGAAGAACTTTCCAACCAAACTCCATTAATTGGTCAGCGCGCATCCGTGGGAACGTTGTGCGGCACCAAATGTAAACAAAAATAACGACAACAAATTTAAGTGGAAACCAGATTGAACCTGGGATGAAGCTTAGTGCGTGAAGTGGAGGCAACCATCCACCTAGGAAAACAACTGTAATTAGCGAAGACATCGCAAACAAGTAAACATACTCTGCAAGCATAAAGAACGCCCAGCGGAAACCAGAATACTCGATATGATATCCAGCAATAAGCTCCGATTCCGCTTCAGAAAGGTCAAACGGGGATCGGTTTAATTCAGCAAAGGATGAGATAAAGAATACGATAAAACCAATTGGTTGTAATAAGATAAACCATCCATGTTTTTGAGTTTCAACAATATCATTTAAATTTAAGCTACCAGATAATAAAATTACACCGATAACAGACATAACAAGTGGAATTTCATAAGAAATCATCTGAGCAGCTGCCCGCATTGCTCCTAAAAGAGCATACTTGTTATTTGAAGCCCAACCACCTGTCACAATCCCAACTATCGTTAAGCCGGATACTGCAACATAGTAGAGAACTCCAATCCCGATATCAGCAAATTGAAATTTGTCTGTGAATGGGATCGTAGCAAGTACCATAAAGGATGGTGCAAAAGCCATGACAGGAGCTATTATAAATAATGGCTTATCAATTGCCCTCGGCATAATATCCTCTTTAAGTAAGAGTTTCAAAACGTCGGCAATCGTTTGTAAAAGTCCCCATTTACCTCCGAGGAATTTCGGGCCATGACGTAACTGCATGTAACCCATAACTTTCCGCTCTGCTAAAATTCCGTAACAAACAAATGCTAATGTAATTAAAAGAAAGACTACAGCCTGTATAAAGAAGATAGAGAAATTGAATAGACTTGGACTTGATTGAAGTAAATCTTCCATCATTAGCCATCCACCTCCCCAAGGATAATATCAAATGATCCTAAAATAGTAACGAGGTTTGCCATATTTTCGCCTTTTAATAGTTTCGAGAGAATTTGAAGATTATAGAATGATGGTCTTCTGAATTTTAAGCGATATGGTTCTTTTTTACCGTCACTTGAGATATAGCAACCAACTTCTCCACGAGGTGATTCAATTTTTACAAATGTTTCACCTTTAGGTGCTTTAATAATCTTTGGCACTTTTGCAAGAATCTCACCTTTTTCAGGGAATTGCTCACATGCTTGCTCAATGATCTTCAGTGAGTTTTCAATATCTCCTAAGCGTACATGGTAGCGTGCCCAGGCATCGCCACCCTGTTGTACAGATGGTTCAAATTGAAAACGATCATAAATTGAATATGGCTCATCTTTACGAACATCATAATTAATACCAGTGCAACGAAGCATTGCTCCGGTTAACGAGTAATTAATAGCATCTTCTGCAGTATACTTACCAACGCCTTTTACACGGTTCATAAATATTTCATTCCCAGTAACAAGTTCGTGGTAGCCTACCATCTGTTCACGCAAGTATGGAACATATTCTTTTACCTTCTGAATCCAGCCATCTGGAGCATCCCACTTAACCCCACCAACACGCATATAGTTAAAGGTTAGGCGTGCACCAGATAATTCATTTAGTAAATCAAGAATCATTTCACGATCCCGGAATGCGAACAGGAACGGACTTACTGCCCCAATATCAAGCAAGAAAGTACCCCACCAAACAAGGTGACTTGCGGTACGACTCAATTCCATTGCGATTACTCGCAAATATTCCGCACGTTCTGGAATTTCAAGATCCATCATTGTTTCAACTGCATGGCAGAGGACGTAGTTGGTCGTCATCGCAGATACATAGTCCATCCTGTCTGTGTAAGGGATGATCTGGGTATATTGCAGGTTTTCAGCTAATTTTTCTGTCCCACGGTGTAAATAACCGATGACAGGCTTTGCTTCTGTAATAATTTCCCCATCAATTTTTACCACAAGTCGGAATACACCGTGCGTACTTGGATGCTGAGGACCCACGTTTAACAACATTTCTTCTGTACGTATCATTGGTTACACCTCCACATCATACGGCTTATAATCTTTTCTAAGTGGATAGCCAACCCAATCTTCTCCAAGCATAATCCTGTGCAAATCTGGATGCCCTGTAAACTTTATGCCAAGTAAATCATATGCTTCACATTCAGCCCAGTTTCCTCCATTCCAAATTGGCTCAATGGATTCGATTGTTGGTTCATCACGATCAAGCTTTACTTTCAAGACTACATATTGACGAGTCTTGTATGAGAATAAGTGAACATATACTTCCATATACGTTTCAAAATCAGTTCCATGAAGCTCTGTTAGAGAATTAAACCCTAACTGCTCATTATATTTTAAAAATTGAGCTATTTTAAAATAGGAATCTGGCTTTGCTATAAGGGTTGGGACATCTCTTGATAGGCTATTAATATAATAATCTTCTAATATACCTTTACCTAAGTTTTCCTCAATCACCTTTACGTACTTATCCAGGTATTTCTGATTAGGCGAAATCTTCACCGCTTCAGTTGGTTCGGCTGTAGCACCTTCTGTCGATGCTGCGGCTTTTGCTTTGGCTGCCGCTACTGCCTTTGCTTTCGCTGCGGCGATTGCTTGTGCCTTTTCATCAGCTGCTGGAGATGCTTCTCCACCACCTGCTGCTTTTGCTTTCGCTGCTGCGGCGGCTTTTGCTTTGGCTACAGCTATAGCCTTCGCTTTTGCCAAATCATCATCACCTAGTGGAGTTTCTGCTCCACCTTGTGGTGCTGGTGCTTCTGCTCCGCCTGCTGCTGCCTTCGCTTTTGCGGCGGCGGCTGCTTTTGCCTTCGCTACCGCTACGGCTTTTTTCTTGGCAAGGTCGGCATCGTCTCCAGATGCTGGCGTTTCTTCTTTTACCACTTCTGGGGCAGCAGCCTTTTCTTCTTGTTTAGATTCACCGCCCGCTAACATTGCTTGTTTTTTCGCAAGCGCAGCTGCTTTTGCCTTTGCAACGGCTTCTTTTTTTAACTGATCAAGATCTTTTTCCCCACTCATCGGTTAGATCACCTTCTTCCCTGTCTTCGCTTCATAGCGAATCTTATCCCTTAATTTATTGATTCCATAAATTAAAGCGGCCGGGTTTGGAGGGCATCCCGGAATGTATACATCCACAGGAACGATTTGGTCGACTCCCTTAACAACTGAATATGCATTCACATAAGGACCTCCGGCAGTTGCACACGAACCCATCGCAATTACCCATTTTGGTTCAGACATTTGATCATAAATACGGCGTAAAATTGGAGCCATTTTTTTTGTTACTGTTCCTGATACAATCATTACATCTGATTGCCTTGGAGAGTTACGGAAAAATGAACCAAACCGATCCAAGTCATAATGAGAGGAACCTACACCCATCATTTCAATCGCACAACATGCTAGACCAAATGTCACCGGATAGAGTGAATTACTACGTGCCCATCCCTTGACTTGCTCTAGCGTTGCTAAGAATACATTTCTTTGCAATTCTTGCATTTCCTGAGGCGAAATATCATTTAACTTTAAATCCATCTCAACACCTTCTTTTTCCAAGCGTAAACAAGACCAATGACAAGCATTACAACAAAAATCAACATTTCAATTAATGCAAAAATGCCAAGTTTATCGTAAGCAACCGCCCATGGATATAAAAACACTGTTTCTACATCAAAAATAACAAACATCAGGGCAAACATGTAATAGCGGACATTAAACTGCACGCGAGAATCGTGAAAAGGCTCAAGGCCACTCTCGTATGTAGTATACTTCTCTTCACTTGGCTTGTAAGGACGCAGAAGCTTCCCTAAAAACAATGCCACTACTGGCAGCAACACCCCAAGACATAGAAAGGCAACAACTATAAGATAGTTATTGTGGTATAAATTTAGATGCTCCATGTCTTATCCCCTCCAATGTTGTAAGATTTTCAAACTAGCAAAACGTGTAACCGAATACATTATAGCATCGTTGCATAGTTGTGTCGACAAACCGTCTGATAAATTCGCATATTCTAACATATTGTTAGAATCAGTATATATAGGTCAAAAGTCACTACTATAAGGACTGTTTTTCTATAATTACCCAGTAATAGCGCCAAAAAACCTACCATGATCTTTTCGGCCATTCGACATCATTCATTATTTAACTATAAAACAATATAGTTGTCAGTGAGGTTTGTCATTTAATGTTCATTATATATTCATAAATTAGGCCAGACCCTCCCCCCTTCGCGTAACCTCACTTGCGCGATTCTTCAGGAAGTACATTATCCTTACTTACTAACAACTAGTTTCTGCACAAAGAATGAAAATCATGGATATGATAGAAACGCGTTTCCATCCCCTATCCTATCCCATTCCTCCCCTTACATTATATGATTGATTAACTGATCCCATTTTCACCTAGCAACACTCCCCAATAGTTATTTTCTCTATATTATCTATATTCTTTAAAACCCAATTTTAATGTGCAGATTTCTATCAACCTGCTGATTTTATTACTATTTTACGTACCCATTTTAACATAATAAGGTTCGTAAAATGGGAAAATATATGTATTTTTGCACAAATTGTCATTTGTAATCCTTGCAAGGTATTTACAGTTTTCACCTATTAAATTGGGGTTATTATGTTCTTTTATTTAATAGATAAGTTAAGCACGTATTGTCTTTGCCTACTAGCCCTTAAGAGGTTTCCTCCACTCTGTTTATTTACTCATTTATTTTAAAAACTTACCTGTTATTCCTGACAATTCGCGGACAATTTGGAATTTCTCATTACGTATTCTTCTAGTTACTAATTATAAAAAGAGGATTTTAACAATATAAAGGGGGTTTCCACTATCTTACTGCCTATTTCTTTAGATCTTTCCCTGTTACTCGCGAACTTCAGGAGTTACCCGCGGAAAGGCACGTTTTAACCGCGGACTTCATTGAACCCACAACATTTATCAACTAAAACGACAGTCAGAGGACTGGCGAGGTAACTTTTCTTTTGGATTTCTACAATATAAAGAGGATTCTCACTATCTTACTGCTTATTTCATAAGATCTTTCCCTGTTACCCGCGGACTTCGGAAGTTTACCCGCGGAAATTGACTATTTACCCACGTGTTTTTGATGTTTACCCGCGGGAAAACACGTTTTACCCGCGCGAACCAAGCACCAACGGTTTTTTCCACATTAAAAAACCTCCCAGAAATCATCTGGGAGGTTTTCATTTCATATATATTCTTACATTCTTCGTTCCGAAACGGCAAGGCGATTGATGGCACGTTGTAGCGCAAGTTGAGCACGTTTGAAGTCAGTATCTTCTTGGCTCTTCTCATGCAAACGCTGATCTGCACGCTCTTTCGCTCTTAGTGCACGTTCAACATCAATATCGGTAGCTACTTCTGCTGCTTGAGCTAAAATTGTTACCTGATCAGGGCGAACTTCTAGTAATCCACCACTGACAGCAATTAGCTCTGTTTTACCATCTTTCTTGAGGCGAACGGCACCAATTTCCAATGGTGCAACTAATGGAATGTGTCCAGGTAAAATACCTAGCTCACCGCTTAGAGCTTTTGTGCTGACCATTTCCACATCTGATTCAAACACCGGGCCATTGGGAGTAACAACATTGACTTTAATCGTCTTCATTTTTTACCCTCCTGGCTCGTTTTAGATCTCTACGCCCATACGTTTTGCACTCTCTATTACGTCTTCAATTTTACCAACGAGACGGAATGCATCTTCTGGAAGGTGGTCGTATTTGCCTTCAAGAATCTCTTTGAAGCCTTTAACGGTTTCTTTAACTGGTACATATGAACCCGGCTGTCCAGTAAACTGTTCAGCAACGTGGAAGTTTTGTGATAAGAAGAATTGGATACGACGCGCACGGCCTACGACTAACTTATCATCATCAGATAATTCGTCCATACCGAGGATTGCGATGATATCCTGTAATTCTCTATAACGTTGTAATGTTTGTTGTACTTGGCGGGCAACTGAATAGTGCTCTTCCCCAACGATTTCAGGTGACAATGCACGAGAAGTCGAAGCAAGTGGATCCACAGCTGGGTAAATACCCATTTCAGAAAGCTTACGCTCAAGGTTAGTAGTTGCATCTAAGTGAGCAAATGTTGTTGCCGGAGCCGGGTCCGTATAGTCATCGGCTGGTACGTAAATTGCTTGGATAGATGTAACAGAACCTTTATTAGTAGAAGTAATACGTTCTTGTAATTTACCCATTTCAGTAGCAAGGGTTGGTTGGTAACCTACGGCAGAAGGCATACGGCCTAGTAGTGCTGAAACCTCAGAACCTGCTTGTGTGAAACGGAAGATGTTATCCATGAAGAAAAGAACGTCTTGTCCCTGTTCATCACGGAAAAATTCTGCCATTGTCAAACCAGTTAAAGCAACACGCATACGTGCTCCAGGTGGCTCGTTCATTTGGCCGAATACCATCGCTGTTTGCTTGATAACACCAGAATCAGTCATTTCGTGGTAAAGGTCGTTACCTTCACGGGTACGTTCACCAACACCGGCGAATACAGAGATACCGCTATGTTCTTGAGCAATATTATTGATTAATTCCTGAATTAAAACTGTTTTACCTACACCGGCACCACCAAATAGGCCGATTTTTCCACCTTTGATGTATGGTGCAAGAAGGTCTACAACTTTAATTCCTGTTTCAAGAATTTCTACTTCTGTTGAAAGCTGTTCAAATGTTGGAGCTTCACGGTGAATGGAATCACGGCGAATTCCTTCAGGCATTGTGCCATCAAGATCAATGACATCTCCCAATACATTGAAAACACGACCAAGTGTAACATCTCCAACTGGTACGGAGATGGGAGCACCTGTATCAGTAACTTCTAATCCACGAGTTAAACCATCTGTAGAAGCCATCGCAATCGTCCGAACTGTATCATCACCTAAATGAAGGGCTACTTCAAAAGTTAAGTTGATATCAACTTCTGACTCATTACGCGCTTTAGAATTTATTTTTAATGCGTTATAGATCTCTGGAAGATGACCGCTTTCAAACTTTACGTCAACAACCGGACCCATAACCTGAACAACGCGTCCTTTGTTCATCATGTTCCCTCCTTGCGTACTTATTACAATCAAAATGGGTTCGACGAATTCAATAATCCCCTTACCCTTTTTTAGCTAATCAGAATTTATTTCCATAAATTCTGCTAGCGCATAAGGGCAACTACGACTCTGTCATCGCCCTTAGGGGCTCGCCAATCGGCGAGTTTTCTTTTAAAAATTTTATAGGAGGACGCTAAATGCGCCCCTCACTTTATTCTAATGCTGCTGCTCCGCCAACGATTTCAGTAATTTCTTGCGTAATCGCTGCTTGACGAGCACGGTTGTAAATAAGGCTGTAAGAGTTTATTAACTCAGTCGCATTATCTGTTGCATTTTTCATGGCTGTCATACGAGCCGCACATTCACTTGCTTTACTATCTAAAAGTGCTCCATAAATTAAGCTTTCCGCATATTGCGGCAAAAGAACTTCTAATATTTCTTCTGCTGACGGTTCAAACTCATAAGACATCAATTTTGTAGAAGTACCGATATCTGTTAATGGTAGCAACTGCTGTCCTGTTACATCTTGTTGAATCGCACTGACGTAGTGTGTGTAGTATAAATGTAGTTCATCGAATGTTCCATCTGCAAACATACCAACTGTACTGCTCGCAATATCTTTAATATCAGCGAATACAGGTAGATCCGAAATGCCAACAATGTCCTGTACTACGTTCATGCCACGCTTGACGAAAAAGTCACGCCCGATTCTACCAATTGCAATGATGGCAAACTCGTCATTTGATTTATGTTTAGATTGGATCGTTTGAAAAACTCGACGCAAAACATTACTGTTATATGCACCTGCTAATCCACGGTCCGAGGTTATCACTAAATAACCAGTTTTTTTGACTGGACGGGCTTGTAACATTGGATGCGCAATCCCTTTGCTACCATGGGCAATCGAGGCTGTTACCTCTCTGATTTTTTCCATGTAAGGAACGAATGCCTTTGCACTCATAACTCCACGGCTCCATTTTGCAGAATAGACCATTTGCATTGCCTTTGTTATCTGGCTCGTCTTTTTAGTCGAATTTATTTTAGATTTAATATCGCGTAATGATGCCACAGGTTCTCACCACCCTTTTCAAAGAATATCCACTGATTGTCATATCCTTAAATTACTCGGAAACTGCGAACGTCTTTTTAAAGGCGTTGATTGCAGCAGCCATATCGTCGTCAGAAGGAAGCTCCTTTGTTGTACGAATATGGTCTAACAATTCTTTGCGGTTGTGGTCAAGCCACGTATGGTATTCGGATTCAAAACGATTGATATCAGTAACTGGAATATCATCAAGGAAACCGCGTGTTAATGCATAAAGAATTGCTACTTGCTTTTCTACTGCAAGTGGCTTATGAAGATCTTGTTTAAGAACTTCAACTGTACGCGCACCACGGCCTAGTTTTGCTTGTGTTGCTTTATCAAGGTCTGATCCAAACTGAGAAAACGCCTCTAATTCACGGTATGATGCAAGGTCTAAACGAAGTGTACCAGAAACCTTTTTCATCGCTTTAATTTGAGCGGATCCTCCTACACGGGATACGGAAAGACCAGCGTTGATCGCCGGACGAACACCGGAAAAGAATAGGTCAGATTGCAAGAAAATTTGTCCATCTGTAATGGAAATAACGTTAGTTGGAATATAAGCAGATACGTCTCCTGCTTGTGTTTCAATAAATGGTAATGCTGTAATTGAGCCAGCGCCTTTTGCATCACTTAATTTCGCTGCGCGCTCGAGCAAACGGGAGTGCAAGTAGAATACATCCCCTGGATATGCTTCACGACCTGGAGGACGGCGAAGCAATAGGGAAAGTTCCCGATATGCTGCTGCTTGTTTTGAAAGATCATCATAAACAACTAATACGTGTTTACCGTTGTACATGAACTCTTCTGCCATTGATACTCCAGCATATGGAGCTAAGAATAACAGTGGAGCTGGCTGCGATGCAGCTGCTGTTACAACAATTGTATAATCAAGTGCACCGTATTTACGAAGTGTTTCAACCGCACCACGAACTGTTGATTCTTTTTGGCCGATTGCCACATAAATACAGATCATGTTTTGACCCTTTTGGTTCAAAATAGTATCAATCGCAACAGATGTTTTACCTGTTTGGCGGTCACCAATGATTAACTCACGTTGTCCGCGTCCGATTGGTACAAGGGCGTCAATCGCTTTAATACCTGTTTGAAGTGGCTCGTGAACGGATTTACGATCCATTACACCAGGAGCTGTAGCTTCAATAGGACGAGTTTTTGTTGTGTTGATTGGTCCTAAACCATCGACTGGTTGGCCAAGTGGATTTACGACACGACCGATCAATTCTTCGCCTACAGGAACCTCCATGATACGGCCTGTACGACGAACTTCATCACCTTCACGAATTTCTGTATAAGGTCCTAGGATTATAATACCGACGTTGTTTTCTTCAAGGTTTTGCGCCATACCCATAACGCCATTTGAAAATTCAACAAGCTCTCCAGCCATGACATTGTCGAGGCCATGAGCACGAGCGATACCGTCACCAATCTGGATAACCGTACCTACATCACTCACTTGAATTTCCGCCTGATAGTTTTCAATTTGCTTTTTTATCAGCGCACTAATTTCTTCAGCTTTGATGCTCACGAGTTACACCCCTATCTACGAATCTTCTTAGCTTAACAATTTACGTTCAAGACGGTCTAGCTTACCGCGTAGTGATCCGTCATATATTCGATTTCCAATTCTTAGCTTAATACCACCAAGTAGATTGGAATCAACAATATTTTCAATTCGAAGCGATTTTTTCCCTACTTTTTCTGCAAATGTAGAAGACAATCCTTCTTTTTCGGAATCAGTTAAAGGACGTATGCTATAAACCTTAGCCTCAGCTATCCCTCTTTCATCATTCGCAAGTTCAAAAAATCCATCCGCCACTTCAACAATTTGATCTTCGCGATGGCGGTCGATCAATAACATCAGTGTATTTAATACAAATGGATTTACAGTTGAAAAAGCTTCTTTTAAAAGCACTTTTTTGTTTTTGTTTGTAAATTTTGGAGACTTTAGTACTGCTGTTAAATCTGCATTATAAAACAGCACTTCTTTTATGACGCGAAGCTCCTCTTCCACTTTGTCAAGAAGCTGAATATCCTTCACGATTCGGAAAAGTGCTAATGAGTACCGTTTCGCTACCGTCGAGACCGTCATTGCTTTTCTCCTGCCTCATGTATATATTCGTTGATAAGCTTGTCTTGATCTTCGGCACTTAATTCTTTTTCAATAACTTTAGAAGCAATTAAGACAGACAAGGATGCAACTTGCTCACGAATGGCAGCAACTGCTTTCTCTTTCTGCTGATCAATTTCAAGCTTGGCAGCTTCTTTAATCCGTTCAGCTTCAGAACGAGCTAACACAATAATTTCATCGCGTTGTATGTCACCTTGTTTTCTTGCGTTTTCAATTAAGCCCTGTGCATCTTTTCGAGCTTCTTTTAAAAGGTTTCTTTGTTCTTCTAGTATTTTTTTAGCTTCAAGACGGCTATTTTCTGCCGCATTGATTTCATTTGCAATATGCTCTTCACGAGTTGTCATAATGCCCATTAAAGGACCCCACGCGAATTTTTTAAGCAATGCTAACAAAACGATAAAAACAAGTAATTGGAAGATGATGTCTCCACCATTAAACTGGACGCCTTCAACGGCACCCAATACAAGATTGCTTGCTAACACCACGAGTTCACTCCCTTCAAGAGACGTTCACTTTGAAAAAACACGATCTGATTTCCACATAAATCAATGGCGAAGGTTTACACATTCCTCTTCGCCATCCTAGATTTTTCGCTTCATTTTAACGGCCTAATACCATGAACGCAATAACTACGCCGATAATTGGCAAGGCTTCAACTAACGCAACACCGATAAACATTGTTGTTTGTAATAAACCGCGAGCTTCTGGCTGACGGGCAATTCCTTCCACCGTACGACCAACAATAAGACCGTTACCAATACCTGCGCCTACTGCTGCTAGACCAATTGCAATTGCTGCTGCTATAAGATTCATTTTAAAGTTCCTCCTTAAAATTGTATAAATAAATTATTATATCCTACTGCTCATTGAGAATAGATTATATTAATGGTCATGACTCACTTTATGTGCCATGTAAACCATTGTTAGCATGGTGAAGATATAAGCCTGGATTGTGCCTACAAAAATTGAGAACCCTTGCCATACTAAGGTTAATGGTACTGCTGCAATAGTACCGATCACCCCGTTGTGTGCCAAACCTCCTGCTAATAGTGCAAGTAGTAATTCACCGGCATAGATGTTACCATATAGCCGCAGACCGAGCGTCAATGTATTAGCAAATTCTTCAATAATTTTTAACGGAAATAGGAATGCCATTGGACTGAAAAAACCTTTTGCATATCCTTTTGCTCCCTTTAGCTTTAAACCATAGAAATGGGAAAGCACCACAACCATTACTGATAATGTCAACGTAATAATAGGATCTGCCGTTGGTGATTTCCACCATAATTTTTCATTAATAACGACTGAAAATGGAAGTCCTATCATATTGGAAACAAAGATATAAAATATCAATGTAATCCCCAGAATATGAAATCTTCCACCTTCCTTCCAATCCATTGTACTATTGATAATGCCCTTAACAAAGTCCATTACCCATTCGAAGAAATTTTGAATTCCGGTTGGCTTCATTTCAAGCTTTCGGGTGGCAAGGATTGCAATGATAAAAACAATGACACTCGCAATCGTAATCATCAAGATGTTTGCTAAATTGAAATAAAGGCCCATGAATTTTACCACAGGAGCTTCATGATGCATATAAACTCACCTCGCTTCCCATTTTTATTTATTTTTATAAAAAAAGTGAAAAAGATAATCTATCATAATGACTAGATAAGAAGTCATTAATCCCAATGCAACACAAACAATACTGAAATACTCTGGGTATTTTAATGCTATGATTGCTGCAATTGCAGCGGTAGCCATCCTTGATAAGGACCCCAGTGAGCGAACCTTTTTGCCTTTTGAAATAGCCTTGTCAAAACTCTTCATCTTCCTTATCAAAAACCAGAGATTAAGGAAACTAAAGCAAGTTCCAAGACTCAACCCTAAAAAGATAGTTTGATAAGAAGTAAAGCCCCAGCCAAGAACATAAATAGACAATAAATAAAGCGTCCATTTCCGCTGCCTATTGTACATTTCTATAAATTCTGGCATAGTATTTTTAATCTCCTGAATAAAAGTGGCGGATCGAAAGAAGCATGGAATAAATTCCTGCCGCTAATCCAATAAACAATCCGATTATTAAGAAAATTGGCTCCGAATCCCAGCGACGATCCAACCATCTAC
Organism: Neobacillus sp. PS3-40; assembly: GCF_030915485.1. Lineage (GTDB taxonomy): Bacteria > Bacillota > Bacilli > Bacillales > Cytobacillaceae > JAUZPL01. The sequence continues at coordinate 2,081,457 of NZ_CP133266.1, forward strand.
CTGAAAAAATACCTATGATAATGGATCCTACTAACTGTGAGAGGATGGCGGACATTAGGGCCATTGCTTGAAATGGATTGCGGTTGTTTTGACGCATTTTTTTAACATCCCCACATAAGAGTATGAGAGTACGTAAGAGGTTTTTACCTATATTCTTTATTAGTAAGTGTATTATAGTAAAAAATAATATAGATAGTATGAAAACCTTATCATTTTTTACCCTTTGTTAGCATACAATAGGGAAATGTCAATGTCAATGCATTCATGTGAAATATATTCACAAACTTTACACTTGATTTTTTTCTATTTATATACTAATTTTATTGAATAATTTTGTAGAAAAAGATCAGTACTTGTTTGCTTATTCCTCCGTTTTTACAATCGTGATTTCTGTTTCGATAAAATCTTCCTTTTTGGCCTTTTTTGCAAAAACTTTGGCTATATATATCCCTTCTGCTGGAAGCTGTTCAACAGCAATTTCTTTACGAACCATTCCTTTTCGCAAATTCCTTCCGGTATCCAAAAACCCAACAAAACGGTAATCTTCTTTTTTAAATAATGCAATTCCAAACTCGTCGGCCCCTCCAGGTAAATAAACCTCATATCTATATGTGCCAGGCTTATCACCCTTCCCTATATCAAAACCCATGACTCTTGGGTAGTCTGGCTCTTCTAAAACATAAATATACGGGATTTGGATGGTATCTGTCCCTGTTGTTAAAGACAAGTAGCCGTCTTGGATTTTCTTCTTAAAAAAACTAGGCTCAACGGTGAGTTCGATTTCTATCTCGCGCTTTTGTCCGGGCATCAGTGTAAAGGTGAATGGCAGCTTCCACCTTAGACCCTCAGCTTGTTCCGGGATTTTAAAGGAATAACGCATTATTTTGCTGCTTGTATTTTCAACATTTACATAAGCGCTATGCCTGTCTTTTCGATCTGCCAATTGGAACTTTCCAAATTGAATAGAACTCGGCGTGACAAGTGAACTTGCATTCACCGCATTTGTTATTTGAATCCTTCCAGCTCCTTGTTCATACGTATGGTAGAGTGTGCTCTCCTTTTTAACGAGAGGTTTTGCCGTGTTCATAATGGCCGCTTTAATTTGCAACGGTGTCCAATTGGGATGTGCTTGTTTTATAAGCGCACATGCCCCGGCAATATGTGGAGCAGCCATACTTGTGCCTTGTAGCGATAAATAGCCGCCCGGGATGGTTGATTGAATGGCCACACCAGGTGCAACAATATCCGGCTTAATTTCCCACGAACCCGTAACTGGTCCCCTTGAGCTAAAGTCGGCAAGCTGGTCTTTTTCTTCTAAGGTAGTAATTCGGGCCGTTAGTGTTCCTTTCCCTTTTAAAAATTCCCCCTCCGTTTTTGATAAGGATCCAACAGGAATCGATAGTTGCTTCTCAAGGTTACCCATGAATCTTCCACTTGTATTGTTGTAAATTAGGACGGCTTTTGCTCCTGCATCATAAGCATTTTTGGCTTTCTCAGTAAACGTTAAACCCCCTCTTTTGATTAGAGCTATTTTCCCGAATACATTCTTTAGATCCTCCTTTTTCCCAATTCCTCCTTCTACAAGGTCAACTGAACGGTCAAAGTCAAATTTACCTGAGCCAGTCATAGGCTCAATCCGAATTTTTTCTTTAGTTCCTTCTATTAAAAAATAAGGTATCTCCATTATCGGTGTCGATGCCCCAACAGATATTGCTTTAGAAGCAGTCCCTGGTGATCCAACCGTCCACACATCAGGCCCTGCATTTCCCGAGGCTACAACAGCTACAATTCCTTTATCAACTGCTCGATTGAGCGCAAGACTAATCGGTAGATCTGGTCCATTAACATCATTACCAAGCGATAAATTAACCACATCGACTTTATCTTTAATGGCTTGTTCAATCGCTGCGAGAACTTGCTCCGTTGTCCCTGCCCCACCAGGTCCAAGTGCCCTATAGGCGATTATTTTCGCCTTAGGGGCAACACCTTGAATTTTACCATTTCCAGCTATAATTCCAGCAACATGGGTGCCATGAAGAGTAGCTTTGCCTGCGGATCCACGGGTTTCCATCGGATCAGTGTCACCATCGACAATATCCCTTCCGCCACCATAGCTTTTCCTGAGATCTGGATGTGTGTAATCAATCCCTGTATCAATCACTCCCACCTTTACCCCCTCGCCTGTTAACCGCCGATCCTTATGGTCAAAAAACATTCTGACTGCGTCACCGCCAATCATTCTAATATTTTCTTCTGATTCTGCTTGATAGGTGCTAACAGGTGAGACATTCACTATTTGATTGTTCTTTGTTAGCTTCTCGATTGTTTCGATATTCCCTTTAACAGAAAATCCGTAGACTGCCTCCTGAAAAATATGGCGGATCTGCAGTTCTGGGTACGGAGCGAGGAGATTTTTTATTTCTTGTTCGGAATGCGGTTTTTTCAGGATCACAATTGTAATGGATTCTTTCGGTATTGGTGGATTTGATAGAGTTGAGGTGGCTACAGTTGAAGTGGATAAAATGGTGGCGGAGGACTGGATGGGTAGCAAAAGTATTGTGGATAAAAGAATGATGAATTTTTTCATATTAGATTTCCCCTTTTGTTGTAGGATTTTCTATAGGAGGGGAAATTATGTATTTTGTTCCTCGTTTTGATCCTATTAAAGGAAGGTTCATAGTGGAGAGGTGGCTTTTGACAAGGAGGTTCCCGCACCGCCCACGGAAAGCGAAGTGCCTGGAGCGAAATATAACAGGCAAATTTAACCGAGCCATTTATTTAATAAGGCTCTTTTCTTAAACTTTGTTGCTAGTTGAAACTAAATTAGAATGGTATTCCAGTTTACCGATAAAAACCGTAGGAAGTTTTTAAGAAAAGAGCACGATACCATTGTTATTTCGGGTTTTTAGACTAGGTACGAAAAACAACAATCTATGCGAAAACAGCCTTTAATTAAGATGATGTAGCTTCATTTGCGAAAAACCATAATTCATTTGCAAAACAAATTTGTTCCCCATCCTGGGGACAAATAAGCGTTATATTTAGACCTTCGTTTTCATAAAGTAAGCTAAAAAAAATAGACCGAACTCGAGGTTCAGCCTACCCAGTCTTTCTTTATTTCGTTCCAAACAATCGATCTCCAGCATCTCCTAGACCTGGTACGATGTAGCCGTGGTCGTTTAACTTTTCATCTAATGCTGCGATGTAGATGTCAACATCAGGATGAGCAGTCTTTACAGCTTCAACGCCTTCAGGTGAAGCAATCAAGCACATAAATTTAATATGTTTTGCGCCACGATTTTTCAAGGAGTTGATCGCTTCAATTGCTGAACCACCAGTTGCAAGCATTGGATCAACCACGATGAAATCACGTTCTTCAACATCGCTAGGAAGCTTCACGTAATATTCAACAGGCATTAATGTTTTTGGATCGCGGTAAAGACCAATATGGCCAACTTTTGCTGCTGGAATTAACTTAAGGATTCCATCGACCATGCCGATGCCTGCGCGCAAAATAGGGACTATACCGATTTTCTTCCCTGATAAAATTTTTGACTTGGTCATGCTCACAGGTGTTTCAATTTCAATGTCTTCAACAGGCATATCCCTTGTGATTTCAAAAGCCATCAGTGTTGCCACTTCATCAACAAGTTCTCTAAATTCCTTTGTACCCGTACTTTTATCACGTATATAAGTTAGCTTGTGCTGGATAAGTGGATGATCAAAAACGAAAACCTTTGCCACAAAAATCGCTCCTTTTTTAAGGTAAAATAGTAGGTCGTTAAACACTCCGTCTAATTTTACAGAAAAAAACTTCAATGAGCAACTTCAGTTACAAAGATTAAACAACATTTTATATGGGAATAATTTCTTATTTAATTATCCAATACAGATCCTTGTTACATTCAACACTCCGAAAGCAACAAAAAATCGACCCTATCTACAAGGGTCGATCGCGTTTTTAAAAATTAATATTCAGGATAAAGCGTGAACCTGCTTGTCAAAGCTTCTACACGACTTCTAGCTTCTGCAAGCTTTTCTTCATTTTCATGATTTTTAAGTGAAAAGGCAATGATCGATGCTATTTCGTCCATTTCAGCAGGACCAAATCCACGGCTTGTCACTGCAGCTGTACCAATTCGAATGCCACTTGTGACAAATGGGCTTTGCGGATCGAATGGAATCGTATTTTTGTTAACCGTTATTCCGATTTCATCCAAAACGTTTTCAGCTACTTTTCCAGTCAACTCTAGTGATTGCACATCAACCAAAAGCAAATGATTATCTGTTCCACCTGAAACGAGATTCAAGCCTTCTTTTTGAAGTCCGTCTGCTAATCGTTTTGCATTAGCAATAATCTGCCCAGCGTATTCCTTAAAGCTATCCTCAAGCGCTTCACCAAAGGCTACTGCCTTTGCAGCAATCACATGCATAAGTGGACCGCCCTGGATCCCAGGGAAAATTGATTTATCAATCTTTTTCGCAAATTCTTCTTTACAAAGTATCATTCCACCGCGTGGACCACGAAGTGTTTTATGAGTTGTTGTCGTTACAAAATCTGCGTATGGTACTGGGCTTTGATGCAAGCCTGCTGCAACTAAACCAGCAATATGGGCCATATCAACCATTAAGTAAGCGCCGACCTCATCAGCGATTTCACGGAATTTTTTAAAGTCGATTGCGCGGGGATATGCACTTGCACCAGCAACGATCAACTTTGGTTTATGTTCGCGGGCTTTTGCCATTACATCGTTATAGTCGATTTGTTGGGTCGTTTTGTCGACACCGTAATCAACAAAATTGTATTGAACACCGCTAAAATTGACTGGGCTTCCATGTGTTAAATGGCCGCCATGTGAAAGGTTCATTCCAAGGACTGTATCACCCTGATCGAGAATTGTGAAGTAAACCGCCATATTTGCCTGAGCGCCCGAATGAGGCTGGACATTGGCATGTTCAGCGCCAAAGATTTTTTTCGCACGATCGCGAGCCAAATCCTCGACGACGTCTACGTATTCACACCCACCATAATAACGGCGATTTGGATAGCCCTCGGCATATTTATTTGTCAGCACAGATCCTTGTGCCTCCATTACCGCTTCACTGACAAAGTTTTCCGATGCGATCAATTCAATTTTTGCGCGCTGACGACCTAATTCTTTTTGGATTGCTTGAAAAACCTGATCATCCTGCCGTGACAAATGCTTCATCGTAATCCCCCTTGTTCTGAATAAAAGCGAACTTTATACGTAAATTCACTTCTATAGTAGCATGTTTTCCTTTAAAAAAGAAAGAAAAATTGATTTCTTAATAATAATTCCGTAATAGAGCCGAACATTATGAACAACTAAGGTTTTCATCATTTTTCTCATAAACGGCTCTGACCCCGCCAATCAATTTTGCCCGTGTTTTTGCCAAATTCACATGGGCATGGCCAACATTCTTTTGTTTAACACGGACAGGTACAGCAACATGCTTCAAATGCATTCCAATAAATGTATTGCCAATATCGATTCCAGCATCCGCCTTCACGAATTCAACAACTGCTGGCTCTATCATTTGGCCAAAAGCATAGGTTGCCATCGCACCACCAGCATGTCGTACAGGCACAACCGTCACAATATCCAAATTCCGTTTATCGGCAACTTCCTTTTCAACAATGATGGCCCTGTTCAAATGTTCGCAGCATTGAAATGCTAGCTCTATCCCGGTATCCTTTTGCAGGTTTTTCAATTGTCGGAAAATCATTTCAGCTACTTCTAAGGTTCCTGCCGTACCGATTCTTTCACCCATCACTTCGCTTGTACTACAACCAATAACAAGCAGCTGGCCAGGCTTTAAGCTTGTTTGCACTTGAAACTCTGCTAAGATTGCATTAAGTTCTTTCTCCCACTCGGAAATCATAAGCATCCACCTTTCAAAGTTGCTTAGTTTCATATTCTGCAATTTTGCCAATCCGATTAGCATGGCGACCACCTAGAAACTCCCCTGTCAACCATACTTGGGCAATTTCCCGCGCAAGTCCAGGACCGATGACACGTTCTCCCATTGCTAATATATTGCTGTCATTGTGCTCACGTGTTGCTTTTGCACTAAATGTATCATGCACAAGTGCACAGCGGATTCCTTTTACCTTATTTGCAGCAATAGACATTCCAATACCCGTTCCACAAATTAAGATACCTCGATCAAACTCACCCTTTGCAACCTTTTCAGCTAGAGGTAGTGCATAATCCGGATAGTCTACAGAAGTGCTGCAATCACAGCCAAAATCAACATATTCAATTTTTAGTTCCTCTAATAAATTAGCGATTTCTTTCCGAATATTTACTCCACCATGATCTGAAGCTAATGCTACTTTCATTTCAGTAATCCTCCTAAATTTTTAACTGATTTTATTTTGACACAGTCCAGAAAAATTATAAAGGTCTACTACAATACCTCCTAAAGAAAATGCGCCGATTAGCGAGCCATAAGGGCGATAAAGGCGTAGTTGCACTTATGCGCTAGCAGAATTTAGGGATATAAATTCTGATTAGCTCAAGAAAATGCCACACATCTAAAGTGCAAAAGACCAGACTCAAATAGTAGAAAAAAAGCTCTCCTCCTAAGAAGAGAACCTTATTTTAATGAATCTATAATTTAAAGCGTTGAATGGTTTTCTTTAGCTTGTCTGCCTCGCCCTTCAGATCTTGTGCTAGGCTTTCAACCTCTTCAATGACATTTCCCTGCTCGATGGTTGATGCTGCCACTTGTTGAGCACCTGCTGATGTTTGTTCGGCTATTGCTGCTACTTCCTCTGATTGGGTTGCAGTATGACGAATTCCTTCCATTTGCTGCTCTACTAATGTGTTGATGGATTTTGCCATTTCAGCCATTTCATTGATGGTATCAGCCATTTCATCAATAACTTCGTTTGTCTTCGTTCCTTTGATAGCTCCGTCATTGGCTGTTTCAACCTGATTTGCTATTTGTTTAACCACATTCCTTACTTCTTCTTGAATATTCTTGATAAGTTCAGAAATTCCGTTAACAGCCTTCGCACTTTCATCTGCCAATTTACGTACTTCTTCAGCTACCACCGCAAATCCCTTACCATGCTCTCCAGCTCGAGCTGCCTCAATAGAAGCATTTAATGCAAGTAAGTTTGTTTGGGCAGCAATATCCCCAACAAGCTGAATGATTTGCTCCACCTTTGCGGCATTTCCTTCTAAACGCTTAACCGTTTGCATCGACTCCTGATTATCTTCGGCAAGGTGCTCAATTCCTGTAATCAAAGATTGAATAACTTGTTTGGAAACCTGAAGTTCTCGAACCATATCAGATGAAACCTTCTCAGAAGCTTTTGCTTTGACCTGGACTTCCTCTGCAAGCTGGATTACTTCCTCAACAGATTCAACCGTTCTCTGAATAGATGCTGCAGAATTTTCGGCCCCTGCAGAAATCTCACTGATGGTTCTTGATATGCCATCAGCCTGACGAGCAGCAAAAATTGATTTCTGTGAAATAGAAACTACCTTTTCATTGGTTTCACGGAAGTTTTCATCAATTTGGGTAACCATTTCCCTTAAGCTTCCAAGCATATGATTAAAGGCAAGCCCAAGTGATCTAATCTCATCATCTGATTTTGAGATGGCAACATCTTCACAGATGCTTCCATTAGCTGCCTTCAACGCAATGATTTCAATTTTTTTCAAAGGTTTGGTAATAAAGCCTGCTGCATAAATGGTCAAAATACCTGACCAGATAATTCCTAGGCATAGGGTGATAATCGTGAAAGTCGTTTGGTCAATATATTCTTTTACATAAGGATAAAGAATATAAATAAAAACCGCACTAACCGTGTATGTAATTAATGCTAATAGAGTTGTTAAAAAAACTAGCTTCTTTCTTAGACCAAACTTGTACCTTTTTTTCTCCTCCATAATTCTTCCCCCGTTTTACTCTATTTTATTTTCCAATTGCTCTATAGCCTTATCAATTAATTTCTCAAGCTCTTTAAATGTATTTCTGTACATATCGAGATTACCGCCAAATGGGTCGATTACATCTCTTTCTTCTTCTCCAGCAAATTCTTTAAGTGTAAAAATCTTTGCGGCAGCATTCGGGAAATTCTGCGCGATCGTAGCTTTATGGGATGAAGTCATTGTTAAAATGACTGTTGCCCAATTAACATTGGTTTCAGTTAAGGGGCTTGATTTGTGGCTATGTGCTACCTTAAATTCATCCATTACTGTCTTGGCATACTCTGCAGCCTCAGACCCGTATGCCGCATAGATACCAGCAGATTGTACCTCTATCTCTTTACTCTTTTTATTTATTAAAATTGCCTCAGCCATCGGGCTTCTGCATGTATTCCCCGTACACACAAACAAAATGCGTTGCATTATTGTCTGCCTCCTTTTCTTACATTATAAGACATATTTTTTAAATTCCAATACAAACATTAAAATAGTCATTTAATTGTTGCAATAATAGAACCCTTCCGATAATTGGAAGGGTTCTCAAGCATTTTTAAAAAGGGAACAGTAATTTCAAGCCAAACGCCAATAAAATACTACCCCCAAGCGCAACACTATAGACCCCAAGCAAGCCCTGGACTTTTCGGCCGATCAGTAAACCGCACCATGTCAGGACTGTTGCCGCAACACCAAAACATAAAACTACCATAATCGTTTTTGCCCCGTAGATTCCCAATGTGAGTCCCACGGAAAGACTGTCTAGACTTACACTAAGTGCAAACACTAACAATCCCATCCCTACAGGGGTAATGATCGTTTTCTGATCCTTCTTAATGCTAGACCAAATCATTTGGACGCCTAAAAGAATGAGCAGTCCCCCTCCTAAATAGGTAGCAAGTGTTCCAAACCTTTCAGATAAAAATTTGCCTGCAAACATTCCAACTAACGGCATCCAAACATGAAAAATTCCAATCGTGATTCCTATTTTAAAAATTTGCCTAAGCCGTAATCGATACATTCCCATTCCTAAACCGACTGAGAAGGCATCCATCCCTAGTGCAAACGCCATTAATAGCAGTGTAAGTAGCTCATTCAATATTGCCGACAATCGTTTTCGCCTCCTTGGACTTGCCCTATTTCACCATATGCGCGTCCAAGGTTGTTTAGAAGTTAATTCACCATCTAGTTTGTGGCTTAGTGTAAAGAAAACTACCGATTGGCGAGCCCCTAATGGCGATGATTAGGTGTAGTTGCACTTATGCGATTTGAGTGCTGATTATTTATTAAGGGTCATTACTTACTTTAGTACGTTAACAAGGTAAACTTTCTTATTAGCCAAAAAAATACCAGCCTCCCATTAAGGAGAAACTGGTATCAATCTTCTGAGATGACTTTATTTCCAGCCGCCTTTTGCAGACGGTTCATGATAGCTTGGCCTACACCATCATTTGGAAATATCTCGCTATAGATAACATCGACCTTTGCCTGATTAAATTCCCTTAAAACTGAATAAAGGGAACTAGCAACGGTTTCAAGTTCCGCTCTTTTTCCACAGGCAAGAATGACATCTGCCTGATATTCATTGGTATTCTCAACCGTTGTAAGCACACCAACGCGGAAACCTTCCTGTTGCTTTTCCAAAACATGCTTTTGAAGAAATTTCTGGCTTCCATTAATCAAAAATAAAGGAGCATTTGGGGCATAGTGGCGATATTTCATTCCAGGTGCTTTTGGTTTGGATTCACTATTTGTTAATGCCGGATCCACCTTAATCTCCCCGACCACCTCTTCAAGCTGCTCCAGCGTAATTCCACCTGGTCTTAAAATGACTGGAATTGGTTCCGTACAATCGATGACGGTTGACTCCACTCCAACACCTGTTGGCCCACCATCAATAATTCCAGCAATTTTGCCTTGCAAATCTTCCATTACATGTTGAGCAGTTGTTGGGCTCGGCTTCCCAGAGCTGTTCGCACTTGGCGCTGCAATCGGAATTCCACACTTTTTTAGCAATGCATGCGCAACGGGATGGTCGGGCATTCGAACAGCGACAGTCGTAAGTCCTGCTGTCGCTAACTCTGAGAGTACACCGTCTATTTTTTTAAAAATAATTGTTAACGGACCGGGCCAGAAGGAATCCATCAATAACGCGGCATTCTCTGGAATATCCTCTACAAATGAGTTAATTTGATCCTTCTCAGCAATGTGGATAATTAATGGGTTATCACCAGGTCTCCCTTTTGCAGCAAAAATTTTCGCTACTGCCACATCACTTTCAGCATTTCCTCCAAGCCCATATACGGTTTCTGTCGGAAGTGCAACTACCTCATTATCAATGAGTAATGTTGCTGCATCCACAATCTGTGGATTATTTTCAAGGTTATCCACAAACTTATCCACTTTCCAAACTTTTGTATTCATACTAATCCACCTTTATCTCAAACAATCATCATATCGAAATTTGCCGAATTAAGGCATCTAGATAGATATTTTTAATTAAGTACGCTTGAAAGTATAAAAGATGGACGCCTGAAATACAAGTCTTATCCACAAATTGTGAATAACTATCACGTTTCGGTGGATAACTTTGTGGATATATCCACAATTATAGTGAAAATTTTAAAAATAGAGAGTTATCCACATTTAAAATATGACAAACATGATCAGATTGGTGTAATTCTTGTGGGAGATCTACTTCCATTATCCTTTTAAACCCTAACAATTCAAAAAGTGGTAGCACTTCCATTTTATTTGTTGCTAAAAATAACTCTTTTATTCCTCTATCGTTTGCTAATTTAAGTGCTTGTCCAATAAGTAACCAGATATCCTTTTCTGCCTGGCCCGGTGTGACGACTAAAGACCGTAAAAGCCCAGCATCTCCAAACGTCTCAATTCCGACTGTTCCAATTAATTTTCCGTCCCCGTTTTCGAGAAGTATGAAGTACTCTACCATTTCTTCTGATAAACCGTCTATTCCTAGACTTGCCTCTGTCAGAAACTCTTTTACTATCGATAAATCCTTTTGACTAGCACGGCGAATAGCTGTATTCATAACCTACACCTCGTTTTATTTAATTCTATTTCTATGAATATGAATCAATAGAAAAAATAGAACAGATTGAGGTTAAATTTCTAATTTATGCAAACTCTCGCTTTATACGAGAGTTGGGTAATTTTATACGAACTAAACTGTTATTTCATTTATAGATGTGCCAAAAATTTTGCATGGATGTCTGTTAAAGGTAAATGTTGATATTTGATACCTATCTAAATTCTTAATAGACGGAAAAATTCCTCTTAATTAATAAATTGGATTAAAAATAGATTAAATAGACGGAGAGTTTCCGCCTATTTAATCAAAAACCGCGAAAAAGGCGGACTTTGCATTGCGTAATCGGAAAACTTCCGCTTATACACCCCGGAATGAGCTCCATTCTGCATTTAACCGGAAAATCTCCGCTTATTTTATTTTCGTTGGTTTCTCGGGTTACTTGAGTAATGATTGCCGTTATTACTACTTTAAAAATGGCTATTATTCGCCAGGAGTAGGTCTAGTCAAATAGCTTTTCCCATAGTTCTACTATGAAAAATTTCACTTTTATCGGTTGCTCGTCCTCTTTTGTATATACAGGTGCATCTTTCTTAGGTTGAAGTTCACTTGGTTCCTTTTTTAAGTTGGATTGCGCTGACGTCGTCGTTACAACTGATTGCTGTTTGTCTTGCTTTTCTGAAGTAACCTCCTTCTTGCCTTCAAATCCTTTACTAACTGCTACTCCATTTGAAAAATCAAGGAAGCATAGAGGTGGAAATAATACACACCACCAGTTCGCACCTTTTCCTTCTCCTAGTGTAATCAAGATCGCCTCATATTCTCCTGCAGGATAAAGGAACTCACCGTATAGTTTCGTAGGAAACTGTACTTTCCCGAACTTTACGTTTACCGCTTGCTCTGACCCTTGCTGTTTCACAACTTCTTCTGCTGTAGCTTGAAGTTCTGGCAGCTTTGATTTAATGACTATTCTTGCTTCTTTAATAGATGTTAAATCTTTTACCCAAACGGTAATTTTCGCATTAACGGCATCACGGACTTGTCTCTTTAGCGCTTGGTCAGATCCTTTATCACTGTTTGCAAGAATTCTTAGTCGAATGGCTTCACCAGGAATAGTGACTGCTTCCTTTGCCGTTACTTCATTTTTTGGTATATATAAACTTAAGATGGTTCCTAAGGATAATACGATAAGATATGCCCATACCATTGTTTTTCTTTTCATTCTTAGCACGCCCCCTCTGATATCCTCATTGTGGACAAAATGCCAGAATCTTAAACTATTAAAATGAAAAAATAGAAAAGGATTTTTCTCTAGGGATTCAGAGAAAAAAATCCTTTTCTTTTTCATTTCCAGAGATGATGTGTATCCTTGATGAGCTTGGATAAGACGGGAACAAAGCGAGGCTCTTTGTTACCTCTACTCCTCATTTTTCCGTCGTTCATCACCCTTATTTCTCCAAAAAAATAGCCCCGAGATTGTAATCTCCGGAGCCTAATTCAAACTTATTTCAGCAAAAACCATCCTGTCTTTGCCATTAATGTCATTCACGATGTCTACTTTTACATTTGCAAAGGTTTGGTAGAAAAGGTTGGCAACTGCCTCACTTTGTCCAGCACCGATTTCAAAGCCAACAAGAGCTTCTGACTTTAATACGAAAGGCAGTTCCTCCATAAATCTTCGATAAAAATCTAAGCCGTCCACACCTGCAAATAATGCCCGATGGGGTTCATGTTCTGTGACGATTTCGGACATTGTCACTTTATCACCCAGTGGAATATAGGGTGGGTTGGAGATGACTACCTCAAACAAGGCGTTTTGTTCGATAAACGGCTTAAGCAGATCCCCTTGGGAAAAATCTATCACTGCTCCAAGGCGGGCGGCATTTTCTTTTGCCACTAGTAAGGAATCGACCGAAATATCGGAGGCAGTCACGTGTAGTGTCGGAACCTCAAGCTTTAAGCTAACCGCGATGGCTCCGCTTCCTGTTCCAATATCTACCACCGCAACTTCTTTCTTCTCTGTAAACTTCTGCTTGATCCGCCTAATAATCTCAAGTACAAGTTCTTCCGTTTCTGGCCTTGGGATCAAAACGGATTCATTGACGGTAAAGGTCCGCCCATAAAATTCCTCTGAGCCGATGATATATTGAATTGGTACTCCGTGAACATGTTCGTGGATTGCTTTTTCAAATAAGATCCAAGTGTCTAGCGGTAATTCCTCGTGAAAGTTGGCAAACAGTTGTGAGCGCGATAAACCGGTAAAATGGCGGAGCAATAATTCTCCAGCAAATTCCTCCCGGTTCGATTTTTTTAAAAAAGAAGAAGCCCATTGGAGAGCTTCGAACATTTGTTTATTGATCGGATTCATTCTGAAGTTTTCTTGATTGATCATCGAGAATCAATGCATCGACAATGTCATCAATCTTACCCTCTAAAATTTGGTCAAGCTTTTGAATCGTCAAACCGATACGATGGTCGGTCACGCGATTTTGAGGAAAATTATAGGTACGAATTCGTTCAGAACGGTCCCCGGTGCCAACCGCCGATTTACGCACTGAATCAATTTCTGCCTGTGCTTCGCGTTGGAACTTGTCATACACACGTGCACGTAACACTTTCATCGCTTTATCTTTGTTTTTATGCTGGGATTTCTCATCCTGACAGGAAACCACAATGCCTGTTGGAATATGGGTTAAGCGAACGGCCGACATCGTCGTGTTTACGCTCTGTCCGCCAGCGCCGGTTGAAGCAAAGGCATCAAAACGGATATCCTTGTCATGGATTTCAACTTCTAACTCTTCTGCTTCTGGCAGGCAAGCAACTGTTGCTGTAGAAGTATGAATCCTTCCACCTGATTCTGTTTCTGGAACACGCTGAACACGGTGTGCTCCATTTTCAAATTTCAATTTGGAGTACGCACCTGTTCCAGTAATCATAAAAATTACTTCTTTAAATCCGCCAAGACCCGTTGGACTAGCATCCATAACCTCTGTTTTCCAGCCTTGTGCCTCAGCATAGCGGCTGTACATACGGTAAAGGGATCCAGCAAATAATGCCGCTTCATCTCCGCCTGCAGCTCCACGGATTTCAAAGATTACGTTTTTTTCATCGTTAGGATCCTTCGGAATAAGAAGAAATTTAAGTTTTTCTTCAAATTTCCCGATTTGCCCCTCTAGTTCATTAACCTCTTCTTTAACCATATCGCGCATTTCGGCATCAAGCTTCTCATCCAGCATGGCTTTAGCATCCTGGTATTGTTCGCGAGCCTCTTTGTATTCGCGGTACGTTTGAACGGTTTCTTGTATATTAGCCTGTTCTTTTGAATATTCTCGAAGTTTATTCGAGTCATTAATAATTTCCGGATCGCTTAATAGCTCATTTAACTTTTCATAACGATCTTCTACGGATTGAAGACGATCAAACACAGTCTATTCACCTCAGTTTAGTGGAAAAGGGTCGAGCTTCAAACGTTATCCAATTTGACATTGAATAACAGGTTTCGCTTTGCTCAAGCCACCTTTAATGTATTGTTTTGTACTAATACCATAAATCCCAAATTGGATTCTTGCATTGGGAGTCGAAATTATTATATTTTTTTGTCCATAACATTCTAATTATAGTATAGGTGATAGGTACCGTCAAAACCAAATAATGTAGGAAAAATTTTTTTAGGATTGCAGAGGGCTTTTTGCTTTCCACTTTTTAGCTGCATAAAGAAAATTCGCCGATTGGCGAGCCCCTAAGGCTGATGGCATAATTGCATTTATGCGCTAGCAGAATTGATAGATATAAATCCTGATTAGCAAAAAAAACATGCCCTGATACCCAGAGCATGTTTAACGCCTATCTTCTTGTACCTTCACTTCAATATTATAACTTGGCAGTGCCTCGACTAATTTGCGATGGATTCGCGCCTCGTCTGCAATCTTTCCTCTTTCTGTGAGTATTCCCTTTTTATAAGCAGTTACCCACATCCGGTCACCGTTAATCCAAATAGAACCTGGTTTGAACTCCTTTGTATCTCTAATGACTTGCCTAGCTTTATCCACATCAAGCCCCATATTAGAGCCAGATTCAGAACCACTGCCTGCTCCACTCAAATTAAGAAAATTTGGGTTTTGATTTGTAACATCCTTTTCAACTAAATGTCTTTGATTATTCCCTACAGAACGGTTTGACATGAATTGAGGAGCACTGCGATCTTTTCGCAGGTCATAAGAAGCATCATTCACGCTTTTCCCACTACACCCGCTTAATAAAAAGGCTGACAATAAAAATAAGAGTATCCAGTTTTTCAAAGTTTGGCACCTCCTTTTACTATCATGTCCTTAATTAGAAGGGGCGCTCAATGCACTTTTTTCCATTAAAAAAACCGCTTGAGCAAAAGCACTCAGCGGTTTATTGAAACGTATTGGTTACTTGCTTTTCATCTAAACGATGTGCTACTTTCGGGACATCATGATGGTGGCGGCAACGTGCTTCATATGCTTCGGATGCACCAACTAGTATTACGGGATCATAGTATGATGCTGGACTTCCATTAATTAATCGCTGAGTGCGGCTTGCGGGTGAACCACAAATGGTGCATACAGCTTGTAACTTAGTGACTTGTTCAGCAATTGCCATTAGAGTGGGCATTTGTCCAAATGGTTCGCCACGAAAGTCCTGATCAAGACCAGCCACGATCACTCGATAACCACTGTCAGCAAGTTGCTGAATGACCCGAACAATTCCCTCATCAAAAAATTGAACTTCATCAATGGCTACAATATCTATCTCTTCTTCCACATGATGCAAAATTTCGATGGAATGGGTAATGGGCTTCGCAATAATGGTAGAGCCATTATGGGATACTACTGATTGCTCACTGTAGCGATTATCAATTTTGGGTTTAAAAACAGCAATTTTTTGTTTAGCAAATTGTGCTCTTGTTACGCGGCGAATTAATTCTTCTGATTTACCAGAAAACATACTGCCGCAGATAACCTCGACCCATCCGCTTTGCTTCATAACATACATAAGAACGGCTCCTTCCCTTTGCGAACCAAATCAACTACTTGCTCTGGACAAGAATATCTATTTTTAACGTTATCATTATTTCATCATTTCACATTTATTATCAATAAAAAACAGGCAAGTTAAGTTGCTTCTTGCCTGCTTTTTCTGAGCGATTATTGTTGCTCTTGCTTAATGCCGTATTTTTTGTTGAAACGGTCAACACGTCCGCCAGCTTCAGCGAATTTTTGACGACCAGTATAGAATGGATGACACTCTGAACAAGTTTCAACGCGAATCTCGCCTTTTACTGATCCGGTTTCAAACTGGTTACCGCATGCGCAAGTCACCTTTGCACTTTTATAATTTGGATGAATTCCTGATTTCATTCTTTTCATCTCCTTCCGCCCTGAATCTTTCGAAACAGAGTTATCATAAGTGCTTATCAATAATATGCACTTAATTACTAAAAACACACTGTACACATTATAACAAGCTGTTATTACTTTTGCAAGCAAGCGTTTTGTCTTTTTGATAGGTAAAATTTAGGAACGACGTGCCTTTAATTCCTCACCTAAAGACGCAAAGAATTCTTCATTTGATTTCGTTTGCTTTAGCTTTTTAAAGAAGCGTTCGACAAAATCAGGTGAATCCGACATTGACTTCCTTATCAACCATAATTTATCAAGATGGTCTTTCGGAAGAAGAAGTTCTTCTTTACGCGTTCCGGAGCGACGAATATCAAGAGCAGGGAAAATTCGACGTTCAGCAAGTGAACGATCAAGATGAAGCTCCATATTTCCTGTTCCTTTAAACTCTTCATAGATAACATCGTCCATACGCGATCCTGTATCCACTAATGCAGTTGCAAGGATTGTTAAGCTACCGCCTTCTTCGATATTACGGGCAGCACCAAAAAATCGTTTTGGGCGATGGAATGCTGCAGGGTCAATACCACCAGATAATGTCCGTCCACTTGGCGGTATAACAAGGTTATAGGCACGAGCAAGCCGGGTAATACTATCCATTAAGATTACTACATCACGTTTATGCTCAACTAAGCGCATAGCACGATCAAGCACGAGTTCCGCCACTTTAATATGGTTTTCCGGAACTTCATCAAAGGTTGAACTAACGACATCACCCGCAACAGAACGTTCAATATCCGTTACTTCTTCTGGGCGTTCATCGATCAAGAGGACTATTAACTCTGCATCTGGATGGTTAGTTGTGATGCTGTTGGCAATTTCCTTTAATAGCATGGTTTTCCCTGCTTTTGGAGGGGCTACAATCAATCCACGTTGACCAAAACCAACTGGGGAAATCACATCCATAATCCTGGTAGAAAAATATTTAGGAGTTGTTTCAAGCATCATTTGCCTATCTGGATAAAGCGGTGTCAATGCTGGGAAATGTACACGTTCCTTTGCAGATTCAGGGTCATCCCCATTGACTGCTTCCACATGTAAAAGACCGTAATAACGTTCATTTTCTTTTGGTGGGCGAACTTTACCAGAAACTTTATCCCCATTGCGAAGATCAAAGCGGCGGATTTGCGAAGCCGAGATATAAATATCTTCCGAACTTGGAGAATAGTTAATAGGTCTTAAAAACCCGAATCCTTCTGATTGGATAATCTCTAGGACTCCCTCCATAAAGAAATACCCTTGGAGTTCGGCACGTGCTTTTAAAATGGCAAAAATTAATTCCTTTTTTGTTAGTTTACTGTAGTAGGAAACTTTAAATTCACGAGCAAGTTCATAAAGTTCCTTTAATTTCATATTTTCTAAGCCTGAAATTGATACGTCCATTTATACACCACACTTTAATAATTTTCACTCTTTTCCGCTGTCCTAGATGATCGAATGTTCTTAATTTTATATTTTGTATATTTCTCTTCATACAAAAAGAAAGACAACTTTTATCCGAACAGAAAAATAGGAGGAATTGATTGCACTTTTTGAAGGTTTTGAGAAGTTAAACGAAAAGGGACTAAAAATGTAGAAAAACAATTTCTATTTTACCCTTATTATAAAAAAATAATCAACAACTATTTATTGATTGGAAAATAAATAGGAAGGGACTACTTTTACTTTGATGGTTTGCCAGGGACCCCTCGCAATTATACCATTTAGGAAAGGACAGACGTAGAGTCTGTTCCTTTTCCCTATAGGTATATAGTAAAAAGATCCGAATATTATTTAATAACTAGATTTGGTTTCTTTTTCAAGCTATGCCGACCATCAACAAAGCGAACAGTACCGGATTTTGCTCTCATAACAACAGAATGTGTTGAGCCAAAAGTTCCTTTAAATTGAACCCCTTTTAATAATTCCCCATCTGTTACACCTGTTGCAGCAAAAATAGCATCATCGCCTTTAACTAGATCCTCCATTCGGAGAATACGGTTTACATCAAGACCCATTTTGATACAACGTTCAAGTTCTGCATCACTTTGCGGCAATAGTTTTCCAATAATTTCACCGCCGAGGCATTTTAATGCAACCGCAGACAAAACACCTTCAGGAGCTCCACCTGA